>SKZC01000455.1 GCA_007127575.1 Gemmatimonadota bacterium | reverse complement strand
TCCATCCCATGGGCACGTGCTCCGGACCGACCGGTCACCGCAGGCCCATCGGGGCCGAAAAATCCCGTCGTGCAGCTTCTGTGGATACCGCCCCACAGTGCCATGTGGGTCCTGGCCACCAGGCGTTGCATACACACTACGATCCGTAACTCCATCGGTGTGTGCTTGCCGCTGAAACGCCGCACCAGGCCTGGACATCTCGTCGGGCACGAGGTCTGCAACTCCACGGCGGTTCCCGAGGTGGACGGTTCCTCTCGGGAGGCTCGTCCGGGCCGCGGGGCCCGGAACACGAACTCAGACCCGAGGCCCGGAATGGCCACCTCCGTTGCTGACGCCAGACCGTTCGTACCCCACCGAAGGGCGGGCACCCCAGGAGTTCCGGTGTCTGGGCGCGACTCCCGACCCCACGTGGGAATCCTTCCGGCGGGGGAGTGGGAAGCCCTTCGCTCCGAGGCCCGGTCCGAGGGGACACGGGATCTGTTCGGTCCGGCCATTTGCGCCCTGATGGACACCCTGGATGTGGCGAAGCCGGATCGGGTGGGGGAGATTCTCACCGTCCTTGAGCGCCTCTTCCTCTACGGTCTTCAGAGACGACACCTCCTCGTGATCGTACCCTGTCTCCACGAGCTGAGAGCTCTGGTGGGAGAGCGCGGAACGACGACCCCGTGGGGTAAGGCGGCCGCCCGGTCCGATGGCCCTTCCGTTTCCGGGGAGGTGCTTCGAGGCGTGTCGGGCATGCTGGATCGCCTGGGGGCTGCGGCGGAGGTGCGGGAGCTCCTCTTCACGGTGACTTCCGACGGCTCGGAGGCGTTGGAGGTTCAGCCCGTGTTGGACCTCCTGGGGACCCTGCCTCCCTCGGCTCTCCGGAACACCCTGATCCACCTGGAGTCAGGGCCCCCTCTACGACTCCGGAGGGGTCTGGAGCGGCTCTGCCGAAACTGGATCACCACCCACCCCGATGCGTTGGTGGCCATTCTGGAAGACGATACGGCGCCGCCGGAGCTCACCGCCGCCGCCCTGAGGTGGGTGGGTCCCGACCTCACGCTCCCGGGCGTCGCAGAGCGGGTCTCCACGTTCCTGACGCAGAGGGACCTCCGCATCCGGACAGAAGCTGTGAACGCGGTGGTGCGGATGGGGGATCCCTCTCTGTGTCGCCGACTCGCTCCTCTCATGGACGACCCCAGCTCGGAGGTGCGGGTGGCCGTCTTCCGGGGACTCGCACAGCGCCCCGTGGCCGAAGCGCTTCCCAGGCTGCGCCAGGCCGTCTCGGAGGGCGGTGTGGAGTCCGCCGAGCTGGACGAGCAGAAGGCCTGCTTTCGGGCCCTGGGTGCGGTGGGAGGGGAGCCGGAGGTTCCGCTTCTGGATCGAGTGTTAAACGGCCGCTCGCGGATTCTGAGGCGGCCGAGGGCCTCGCCGCAGCTTCGGAGCTGTGCCGCGTTGGCCCTGGGCATCATCGGGACGGAAAACGCGTCCCAAGTCCTCCGTCGAGCCGCCGGAGCCCGGAGTCCGCTGGTACGCTCCGCCGTCGGCGGAGCCCTCGCGAGGGTCGAGACGTGAAGACCCGGAGCCCGACTCCCGTTCGCACCCCTCTTCCCCCGGCGGATGCACGGTTCCAGACGTTCGCCCAGCGGTGGGCCGCCGCCTTGGCGGCGGTGCGCCTTTATCCCGCGGGAAACCCCATGGTGGAAACGGCGGTGGAGCGCCTGGTGGAGGCCTCTGCGCACCTCACGGAGGCCGGCGCTTCCGCCGTGGTGGTTCGACAAGGCGAGCACCTGTGCCTGGGAGGCTCCGGGCTGGAGTTGGATCTGGGGAGGTCCCCGGGCCTGGCGGAGCTGCGAGCTCTGTTGGAGGGCCACAGGGTGAACCGCATCGAGGTGGCGGAGGGTGTGGCAGCTACGGAGTGGCAGGCGTTCCTGGAAGTCCTGGCCCGAGATCCGGCCGTTTCGGGAGAGACCTCGAAGCTCGCAAGGTCGTTGGAAGAAGCCGGTGTAGAGGCCATCGAGGTGGAATCGGGCCCACGTGATCTCCCGAGGGATCTCGCCGCCGCAGGCGCCGGGAGCGGCGATCCCAGCGCCCAGGCACGCCTCGCCTATCAGGAGTCCGTGGAGGGCGTTCGGGAGATCTATCAGCGGGCTCAGGAGGGGCGGGCCCTGGAGCCCGACCGTGCCACATCCGCGGTTCGCCCCATCGTGAAGGCGGTGCTTCAGGATCGGGTGAGCATCATGGCCATGACGGCCCTTCGGGACTTCGATGAGTACACCTTCACCCACAGTGTGAACGTCGCGGTATTCAGCGCCCTCATTGGCCACGAGATCGGGCTGAAGCGGGACGAGCTCCAGCTCCTGGCCATGGCGGCCCTCCTCCATGACCTGGGAAAAACCCGGATCGACCCGGAGGTGATCAACAAGGAGGGGCCCCTCAGCGATCTGGAGTTCGAGACGATACAGGATCACCCGATGGAAGGCCTGCTCCTCCTGGGGAGTGCAGGCCCCCCCTCTCGTCGACTCCTCCACGCCATGTTGGTGGCCTACGAGCACCACATGGGCGCGAACCTCACCGGGTACCCGCGTGTTCGTCGACCCCGGACTCCAGGGCTTTTCACCCGAATCGTGGCGGTGGCCGACAGCTACGACGCCCTCACCTCCCACCGGTGCTATCGTCCGGCTCTCAGACCGGACCAGGTCCTCCTCCATCTCGCGGATCCAGCGGTGAGCACGGTGGACCCGGCCCTGGTTCGGGTCTTGATCCAGGTTACGGGTCTCTATCCGGTTGGGAGCGTGGTTCGCCTGGACACCGGGGAGGTGGGGGTCGTGGTGGCCCCGGCTTCCGATCCGGCTCGGATCCGGCGCCCGGTGGTCAAGGTGGTGAAGGGGGAGGGTGGAGAGTCCGTGCGGACCCCCTTCGTGGTGGATCTGGCCCAGCCCCGACCGGAGGGAAGAGGGTACCTTCGCTCTATCGTCCGGTCCGTGGCCCCTGAGGAGGTGGGGGTCGCCGTATCCCGGCACCTCGAGTGAGTACGCTCTTCCAGCCCGGCCACGCCCCCTGTGCGGGTTCGCTCCCCTCTGCTTCCCCTGAGGTCCAGGAGCTCCTTCGGCGGGTGGTGTCCGCCCTGGGGCGGAGGCTGGGTGCCGAGGCGGGTCACGTTCTGGTCGTTAGCCAGGGTCCCCCCCGGGACGGGGTGGGGAGGGGAGGCCAGGAGCGTCTTCGGTCCACCGGGATCTGGCGAGTGAGCCGGCCGGAACGGATCGCCGGGTTCATGGCCTCGAGAGAGGGGGTGGCGTTGCGGTCCGGCGAAGGGACGGCGGGCGTGGCCTGGGTCGAGGGCCGTCCGACGTGGGGCGCGATGGAGGCCCCGGGAGTGCCCCCTCCCCCGGTGCGGACCGGGTCGACTGGATGGGGCCTCGCCATCCCCCTGCCGGGAGACGGAGGAACGCCAGCGGTCCTGGAGTTTTTCTCCGTGCCCAGGCCTTCTCGGTCTCTCGTCCATGCACTTTCCGGAGAAGCCCGTCTCCTGGGCGCCGTGCTGAGCCGAATGTTGGACTCGGTGAGCCGGGAGTCCCTGTCCACGCCGTGCCTCAAGGGCTGGGAGGCCCCCGGTCGGGATCTGCTCACCCGACTCGGCCACGGGGACCATGTGGGCGTCCTCGCTCCTCCCGGACCGGCGGGGCGCGGGTGGCTCACTTCCGTGATGGACCGGGGTCTGGAGCGGGGTATGCGGGTGGTGGTCCTCACGGACCCGGAGGAGGGAAACGGTCTGGAGGCGGCGGCTCAGGTGCGGTACCTCGGGGCCGCGACACCCCAGGTCGGGGGAAGTCTTTCCCTGGTTTCCGGGCCGGAGCTCCTGGCCGGAGGTAAGGACAGCCTGTCCAGGTGGCTGGAGTCCGAGCTGGAGCGGACGCGGTGCGGAGGTCACGACGGACTCTGGCTGGTGGCGGAGTTGGCCTGGGCCCTCTATTCAGATCGGGATGGCGCGGAATTGATCCGCTTTGAGGAACTCCTTCACCGGCGGATCAGGCCGGCGGGAGCCGTGGCCGTCTGCCACCACTCTCCAGACCTGTTGGAGCACCGGATCCTTCGTCGCGTGTCCGGACTCCACTCCTCGTGGTTGGGTCAGGTGGACTTCCCCCGGACCCGTCCGTCCCGGAACGTGACGGTTGATCCGTCAGGGGGCTCGGCCTTAAGCTGGCATGAGCAAGCTCGTTTTCCTCGGGAACCCACCCACCCTTCAGTCTGGAGCCCCTTGTGACCGATCCTGCCGACGGACCCGATCCGGGTTTTTCTACCTCCGGCCCTCCTCCAGAAGGGACGGGGCTGGCCCCCAACGTGGCCGGGGCCCTGGCTTACCTGTTGGGCCCCATCACCGGAGTCATCTTCCTGGTCCTGGAAAAGCGGAATCCGTTCGTTCGCTTCCATGCAGCCCAGTCCATCGGGATCTTCGTGTTCTTCCTGATCTTCTGGATCGTGGTGGGGATCTTCACCGCTGTCCTCACCGTCATCCCCGTGGTGGGTTTTCTCGTGAACGTCGTGGTGGCCATCCTCTCCATGTTGGTGGGGCTGGCCGGTTTCATCCTCTGGCTTTTCCTCATGTTTCAGGCGTGGCAGGGAAAGGAGTGGGAGTTCCCCGTGGTGGCAGAACAGGCCCGGCGTCTCCTCCTGAGCGGGGAGTGAGGCGAGGGCGGGAGAAGCCGAGCCAACCGGGCGGACCTCGCGACCATCCCCGGGGTCCGTTCAACGGTCTCCGTAGGACTCGTCCGTACACATGGGACAGATTCCGTGGCTCACCCGGGCACCTGTCCGGTGGACCAGGTAGTTGTCCACATTGACCCAGTCTTCCTGCTGGTATGGGTCTCCGTCCGACTTTCGGATTCGCTTGCAGCTCGAGCAGATGGGGATGAGCTCCTGTAGCGTTCGCATGATCTCCCGGACCATGGACTGCTGCAGAAAGATGCTGTAGAGGACGAAGGCCGAGGCCAGTAGGAAGACCAGCCCCAGGAGAGTGGGGGCCATCCCTTCCCAACCCAGGTGGAAGGCGGCTCCGGTGCAGACGTTCCCGAATAGGAAGAAGAACATCACGCTTCGGTAGTTCCGAAGGGACTCCTCCAGGCGAGTTCGGGGTGGGTCCTGGACGAACTCCAACGCCTCGAAGACCGTCCGGGTCTGAGCGATGGCCACCAAGATGATGGCGGCTCCGAGGAGGGGGAGGCCGACCTGAAGGATCTCGACGGTGGTCATGTTGGGCGCCTGAAGGTCCCGCTGTGGCGTTGTGGCAGCGCGGCCGGACCTGCAGCCCCCGACCGAGAAGGCCTCCACCGTGGGCTCGGGAGTGGTGCGCGTCAAGTCCGGGAGGGTCCGTGGGAAACCGCCACCCAAAGCGCGGTCGGCGGTTCAGCCCCCTCGTGCCAGACGCATGGCCCAATACCGGAACCGCACCTCCAGCTCCCGAAAGAGCCGAGCTCTGAGGGACGCGGGCTCCACCGTTCTCAGAACTGGGGCGCCCACCAGCGCCAGAAAGAACATTCCCCCCAGCCAGACCAGAGAGGAGGTAAGGTGAAGGAATACGAGGGTATGATAGAGCGTCATGGCAGCCTCGGGGGCGACATCACATCCCCCAGCACCGAGACTCCAGGGCGCCGGGGTCCGGGATCCGGACTCGGGGACCTTCCTGGTGAATCAGCCCTTCGTCCTTGAGTGTTCGGAGGGCTCGAGCCACGCTCTCCCGGGTGGTGGCCAGGGATTCGGCCAGCTCGGTCTGGGTACGGGGCAGAAGGAACGGTTGAGAAGGGTCTCTCCCGCCGGCGCCGGCCAGCTCCAGCAGAGTGAGGCCCACCCTCGAGGGAACGTCCCGAAGCGAGATCTTTTCGATGGTCCGAACCGCCCGGCGCAGTCGGCTTCCCAGCTCCCGGATTACCGCGTCGGCCACGGAAGGTTCGGAGCGGTAGAGGCGTACGAAGGCATCCCGGGGAAGGAAGAGGAGTTCCGAGTCTTCCTCCACTCGGGCATGGGCCGGATAGGGTTGCCCGTCGAAGAGGGGAACCTCGGCCAGGGGCTGGCCGGGCCCCTGTTCGTGGAGGATCTGTTCCTTTCCCGCCGAGTTGGCTCGGTACACCCGTACCCGCCCCCGGACCACGATCCAGAGGCCTCTGCAAGGGTCGCCCCGGCGGAAGAGCATCCTCCTGGCGGGCGCTTTCTCCAGCCGACACTGCCCGGCGATCCGGACCAGGGCGGCCTCCTCCACCTCCCGAAAGAGGGGCAGCCGCTCCAGGACCGCCACCGGGTCAGTCCCCAAGGTTCCTCCCCGGAAGGGAGCGAGGGCTGGCCATCCGCCTTCCTCCCCCCACCTCAGCCCCCCGTGAGCATGGGGAAGAGGACGTTGTTTTCAAGGTGGACGTGTCGGTGGAGGTCCACCTCGAACTCCTGGAGCTTCGCGTAGGCCGCCTTCCACGTGGGGCAGGCCTGCGGTGGAGGGGTGTAGTCATGTGTCAGGCTTCGAATCTCCCGGGTGAGATCGGCGGCTCTCTCGTGCTCGTCCTTCAGCTCCTCCAGGATGCCGTCGGATAGGAACGGCTCCCCGTCCGTAGGGGCACGGGACCGAGCCATGGGGAAGAGCGTCTCTTCTTCCTCCTGCATGTGCTCCTCCATCTCCAGAGCCAGCTCTCGGGTCCGGGCTGCGATGGTCCGCAGTTCGGGAGATTTGTCGCCGTGGACCTGGGCCACCCGCTCCGTGAAGTGAAGGAGGGCGGGGAGGTTCTCCCGCACCCACGCATGATGCACGGACTCGATGTAGTCCGCGAGGGCCCCGGGCTCAGCCGGCGCCGGGTCTTCGGGGGCGGCCAGCCCTTCCTGAGCCCAGCGTCGGCAATGGTGGGCGTCCAGGGCTTCCTCTATCTTTCGGGGCTCCACTCCGGCGCTCCGGCAGGCTTCCGCCAGCGGCTTCCCTCCGCCACAACAGAAGTCGATACCGAACTTCCGGAAGACCGAGGCCCGTCCATAGTCTTCGCCCACGATCTCCCCCACTGTACGGTCCGTCCATCTCGTTGAGGACATCTCGCTCCTCCCCTAGGTTCGTCACGCGGGACGAGGAACCCTTCCCCGCCTGCGGTCAGTCTCCATGACTGGAAGGTTAGGGGGTTCGGCCCAGCCAGTCTGTGACGTAGATCACAGCTTCGGGATCGAGGTCCTCTGGATGGGGTAAATCAGGTAGGTGTTCCCTGCACCTTTGGCCCCGTCCCTCCGGTCGTTCGCCATGGGAGACCGACTTCCCCCGATACGTCACAGTGCCTTCATCTGCTACCTGGCCGCCACCCTCGTGCTGGCGGTGGGAGTGGTGGTGGCGTTCAGCCGATATCCCGGCGGCTACGATTGGGTCTACACGGTGGTCTCTCGCCTGGCGTCGCCCACTCGGAATCCCGACGGGGGGCACTGGGTCACCGGGTCCCTGCTCCTGGCGGTGCCCCTCTTCTGGCCCGCCACATACCACCTGGCTCGGGCCCATACCGCAGGAGGACGGCGCCCCCGCCTCCCGATTACAGCCCTCCGGGTGGGTCTGGCGGGAGCGGCGCTTCTGGCCGTAGAAGGGCTTCTGGGCCTGGACTTCTCCCGGCCCTTCCGGAAGGGACACGAGGCGCTGGCCATCGTCACCTTCCTTGGGTTTTACGGAGGCGTCCTGGGTCTCTTCTTTCACCGGGCCAGGTACGGCACGGGCTCGGTGATGGGGGGGCTTGTGGTGATCTTGCCTCTGGTGGCGGTGGGCTTGAGTCAGACGGCCCTGTACTTCGATCAGCGAGATCTGGGTTGGGTGAACACCGAGTGGCGAGAGTTGGGGGTGCCGTTCTGGCTGAGCTTCGCCTTCTGGCAGTGGTTGGCGGTTCTCTTTCTGGGCCTGGGCCTCGGCTACCTCGTCCTGAAATCCGGACCCACGTCGGAGGCATCGTCCGAGGCGCTTCCTGCTCGCCGTTCGTAGAGTCGGTCGGCCAGGCTCACCAGCCCATCCCTCCCGTCTTCGCCCCCTTCCACCCCCTCCAACCAGCGCCGTGGGAATCGGGAAGCTCCCATCCGGGCTCCCGCCAGCGCCCCCGTCATGGCGGCCACGGTGTCCGTGTCTCCCCCCATCCCCACTGCGGTGACCAGCGCCTCCTCCGGGTCGTCGGGGTGGGAGAGGAACGCCCAAAGTGCGGAGGTGACGGAGCCGGGAGCTCGAACCCCCGGGTCCAGGTGGGAGGCCGCCTCCTCCAGGCCGGCCGCAGGGTTTCGGTGGATCCATTCCAACCTTCGCACGAAGGGGAGAGGCGGGGAGGAAGACCAGCCCAAAGCCGCCGTCTCCAGAAGCTCGGCGGGGGTAGGGGGCGGGACTTCA
Organism: Gemmatimonadota bacterium; assembly: GCA_007127575.1. Taxonomy (GTDB): domain Bacteria; phylum Gemmatimonadota; class Gemmatimonadetes; order Longimicrobiales; family Gaopeijiaceae; genus SKZC01. The sequence continues at coordinate 133 of SKZC01000455.1, read as the reverse complement.
CTTCCTCTCGTCAGGCCCAGAAGGACCCCTGTGACCTGGAGCCTGGCTCCGAACAGGGCTTCGGGATGATCGTGGCCCGTGGGTCGGGCCTGGAGGTCCGCGATGGCCAGGGTTCGTTCCGCACTGGGAAAGG
>SKZC01000438.1 GCA_007127575.1 Gemmatimonadota bacterium | reverse complement strand
CGCATGGGGCTGCGGAAGCGGAATCGGCGCTGGACCGATGTGCAGCTCTCCGAGATCGTGGCGCAGCTCGCACGAGATCACGGATTCCACAGCCACACGGTCCGGCTCCAGGGGGATCCGGAATTTCGGGGAAACGGGATCCGCCAACAGGATGAGACGGATCTGGCCTTCTTACACCGAATGGCGGACCGGTTCGGCGCGGAGCTTTCGGTGGTGGCCCGAGACGCCGGTCACGAGCTCCTCTTCCTCTCGGAGAAGGAGGTCATGACCTCCGCTCCCGAGGTGGTGCTCCACCACGGCCGATGCGGCGTGCCGAACCGTCTAGTGAGCTTCGAGGCCCGAGCTGCGGTGGCGGACATTCAGCTCCCACGACGGCTCTCCGGGATCGATTTCGCCACCGGGAGGTGGACCGACGTGGTGGAGGGGCCGGTGGACGAGGTAGGAGACCTCCAGGACACCTTCTTCGACGAGAACATGACGGCCTTCCGGGAGGCGGAGCCCGACCGGGCCGAGACTCTCCAGGCCCTCCTGGACGCGGCTCCCGCCAGCCGGGAGGTGGTTGTGGAAGGGCTCGGGGAAGGAGAACGGAAGGTGACCCGCGCCTTCGTGACCCCGGAGGAGCTCCGCACCCGGGCGGCGAACCAGTTCAGCACCAGCATCCATGGAATGCGCGCCACCGGGAGCACCCCCGGTGTGCACGCCCTCCGTGCGCAGACCAGCGTCCGCGTCGAGGACGTAGGGGGTCGTTTTTCCGGTGTCTGGTTTCTCTCGCAGGTGCGACACGTCCTGGATGGGCAGGGCTATCGCACCGAGTTCCAGTGCCGGCGATGACGCCGGCCATGGATGACCTCGGGGGCTCGTACGACCCCCAGGAGGCACGGAGCTACTTCGGGAAGTATCCCGGACTCGTCCTGGACCGAACCCCCGACGGAGGCGGTGACCACCATCGGGGCGAGCTTCTGGTGCAGGTCCCGGGGATCCTGGAGGAGGACGACTCCGACCCCGGTGGAGGTGAACGGCCCCTCGAGGTGGTGGCCCGCCCCTGCTTCGCCCCGGGCCGGTTCCAGGTCCCACAGGAAGGCCAGCAGGTCTGGGTGGAGTTCGCGGCGGGAGACATCAACGAGCCCATCTGGTCCGGAGCCTGGTATCCCGATGGCGAGACGCCGGCGTCCGTGGACGGGGATCGTCCCACCGAGGACCAGCAGGTGATCCGCACCGCATCGGGCCAGGTCATCCAACTGGAAGACTCTGGAGGGAGCGAACGCCTCATCCTCCGGGACGAGGCGAATGACAACCGGATCACCCTGGACGGCGAGGGGATCCGCATCGAGACCCCGAGCTGCTCCATCGAGCTCTCCGGGAGCACCATCCGGCTCACCAACGGCTCCCACACCCTGGAGTTGGGATCCATGGGGACTAAGATCACCGATGCCAATGGAGGAGGGCCGCACCCTGCGGTCCTGGAGCCGGTGCTCCAGTGGCTCACCCAATGGCTTCCGGCCCACCAGCACGTGGGCAACATGGGTGGCCCCACACCCCTCTTCCCTCCGGACATCGCCGATGCGGTGCAGCTCTCCCTGGAGCTCCACATCGGGGGAGAGGGGGTCTCCGGACGATGACCACACCACGCTGGAGGATGAAGCCATGCCCATGTTCGTAGGCCACCCCAGGGAGGATGAGGGAATGGCCATGGAGCTCTTTCAGGCCATGGAGGCCGTTCTGCGCCCTCCCCTTTCCGATCCCCCCGACGACGGAATGGGGATGTCGGACGAAGAGATCGAGCCCATCGAGGAGAACTGGGAGCGGTTGAGCCTCGCTCTGGCCCAGGGGGTGGTGAGGCACCTCCGCAGGGATCCCCCTCCAGCATCCCCATCCTCTCCCTTGCACGCAGAGAGCGTTTCCTCCGCCGTGGAAGATGAGGAGTTCTGGGCCTGGTTCGCCGCCTTCGTAGGCGCATTCGACGAGTGGAGCTCCCAGACCGGTGCCGGTGGCAACCTGGCGGCCCTCCGCACCCGGCTTGCCAACGTCTTCCAGGACCATAATACGCCCACGAGCCTCCGAGGAGTCCTGGAATGAGTGGAACGCCTCGAGGATTCGCCTTCCCCTTCCACATCGACGGCACCGGTGGAGTGGGCCAGGTGGAGGGCCCGGAGAAGATACGGGACAACGTGGTTCAGATCCTCCTCACGGCCCTGGGGGAGCGGGCCATGCGCCGGGACTACGGCACCGGCCTCCGGCACCTGCTCCAGGAGCCCATGAGCGACGCCCTCTTCTCGGTGGTTCAGCACCAGGTGGCCAAGGCGCTGGCCCGGTGGGAGCCTCGGGTGGAGGTGGCGGACGTGCAGATCCGAGGTCACGGACCCCTGAGCGGATGGCCGGAGGGGCCCGGGACCCTGGGCGGTGAGCTCCCGGGAGACGGGGTCATCGCGGAGGTGGAATTCATCATTCGAGCGACCCGACAGCCTGTGAGCCTATCGGTCCCGGTGGGGCTCGGCGGAACATGACCTCCCCCGCAGAGAGGGAACCATGAGCGAAGGACCCGAACGAACCGGAGGTCCCCCAGCGCTCCGGGTGGACTACACGAACAAGGACTACGAGGCGCTCCGGTCCGCCATGCTGGAGGTGGCCCGGGAGCGGCTTCCGGAGTGGACGGACCACTCCCCCAACGACCTGGGGGTGGTGCTGGTGGAGCTCTTCGCCTACATGGGCGACATCCTCCTCCACTACCTGGACCGGGTATCCGGGGAGAGCTACCTCCCCACCGCCCTGGAACGGGAGAGCGTCCTCCACCTCCTCCGCCTCATCGGCTACGAGCTGCGACCTCCTCAACCGGCGTCGGCGGACCTGACCCTCCTCTTTCACTCGGAGGAAGCCGGCCCCATCACCATTCCCACCGGCGCCGTCTTCAAGGCGGAACGCAGCGGTTCGGACGAACCAGTACGGTTCCGCTTCGAGCGGGACGACCTCACGGTGGACCTCTCCACCCTACCCCTCCACCGGGACGACGAGGGGACGGAGTACCGGAGATTGGACACTCTGCCGGTGGTACAGGTGGACGGAGTGGTGGAGGGTGAGATCGTGGGATCCTCCGACGGAAGCGCGTCACAGCGATTCCGGCTGGCCCGGCGGCCCCTCATCGACGGGACGCTGGAGCTCAGGGTGGATGAAGGGGCCGGTCCGCGGCTCTGGACCCCTCAGGACACCCTCCTCCACAGTGAGGGGACGGACCGCCACTACCAGGTGGTGCGGGACGGAGATGACGACGCGTGGATCGAGTTCGGAGACGGGCGCCACGGCCGTCCTCCCTCCAGGGGGAGGAACAACATCACCGCCCATTACCGGGTGGGCGGAGGACGGAAGGGGAACGTACCCCCCGGCACCATTACCGAAGCCGTGACCTCCATCGACGGGCTGGAGGAGGTCTGGAACGAACACCCTGCCAGCGGCGGTCGGGACGCGGAGTCCGTTCAGGAAGCGGCCTCCCGGGGCCCCCGACAGTTCAGGACCATGGAGCGAGCGGTGACGGCCTCGGACTTCGAGGCGCTTGCCCTGCGCTTCGGGGCCGGAAAGGCCCGCGCCCGGGGAGCGGGGTGGAACCGGGTGGAGCTTTTCGTCGCCCCGGCTGGAGGTGGGTTCCCCACCGACACCCTCAAGGAGGAGCTTCGGGAAGAGTTTCGGACGAAGCGCATGATGACGACCCTGGTGGACATCCGCGATCCGCGCTACGAGCGGGTGTTCATCGAGGGGGCGCTGTACGTCGAGGCCTACTACTACGCCGATCAGATACGGCAGCGGGCCGAAGATGCGGTGCGCGCTCTCCTGGACTTCTCCAACGTCCGGTTCGCGGACCGCCTCTATCTCAGCAAGGTCTACGAGGCCATCGAGGCGGTGGAGGGAGTCCGAGCCGTGAGCGTGGACCGCTTCGCCACCCCCTCCTCCCGGCGCCGACTCCCCTCCGACGGGATTCTCAGCTTCGGTTGGGACCAGATCCCCGTCGCCGGACACGCCGCAGGGATCCGCTTCACTCAGGTCATCGGGGGCGAAGATGCTCCGTGACTTCACCGCCGAGGGGAACGTACGCCCCGGTCGAATCGACGTGGGCTGGAGATGGAGTGGAACGAACTCCAGGCCGGCGCTCCGATTGGTTCGACGGCGACGGAGCTTCCCGGCAACCGCTGACGACGGGGCTTCGCTGGTGGACTTCAGGCAGCTCTTCCGGGAGGAAGAGCTGCCCTGGTCCTGGATCGGGGGGGTCCGGTATCTGGTGGACAACAGCGTGGCCGAGTCAGGGATGGTGCAGGCCGAGGTCCGCTTCTTCCACGGAGACCCGGACGAATCCCCTCCCCTCAGGGTGGACGTGAGCTGGTATGACTCCGCCATGGGGACGATGAGGACGGACCGGGTGGAGGACGTGACCCGGGTGGAGCTCAGCCTTCCGGATCCCGGCCCGTGGGGTCAGGTGGAGGAGCTGGAGATCTTCCACGCGCCGGAGGGCGATCCGGAGAGCTCCGCAGGGGTCATCCGGATCCTGCGGGATCACTCGGACGGGGAATCCCCTTCCCTCTTCCGCTGGAATCCCGACGCGTCCGGAGAGGAGGAGGTGCCCTTCGACAGCGGGCGGGTCGTCCAGACCTACGTGGACGCGGCTCAGATCGAGGAACGGGAAGTGACGGCATCCTGGCCTCGAATCCGGCGCCTGGACGGAACCGACCTGGCCACGGCCCTTTCCCTCCCCCACGGCCTGCACGCGGAGGCTCGGGAGGAGGAGGTCCGGGTCGAGCTCGAGGAACGCTTCAGCGAAGACACCGGAGACTGGACCCGCTGGGTCCGGGTGGCCGACTTCGGGGCCGTTCCGGAGGAAACCTCCTACTACAGCGTCTTCGAATACCACCCCAGCACCGGGACGGATTGGACCACCGACCGGGAGTGGCGAGCCCAGGCCCGGGCCACCCGAGGTTTCGGATTCCCAGGCCGACTCTACGGACTCCTGCCGGCACTTCACCAGCACCATGACGAGCCCACCCAGAAGCTCCGCGGCCAAGGCCAGCTCCGACGTTTCCTGGAAGTTTTCGGCGTAGGTTTGGATCACGTCCGAAGTGAGGTGGAGAGCCTCGAGACCCGCCACGACCTCCATACGGTAAAAGGGGATGCCCTCCCGGCGCTGGGGGAGTGGGTGGGATGGGCGGTGGACCGGACGACCTCCCTCCACCATCAGCGGACGGAGGTCCGTCTGGCCCCCAAGGTGTACCGAACGGTGGGGTCACTTCCAAACCTCACGGCGCTGGTGAGCCGGGCCACCGGGTGGCGCTGCGAGGCGAAGGAGTTCGTCCACAACCTCTTTCTGACCAATGCGCCCCAGGCCCTCCCTCTTCGGGAACTCAGGGAGCGGGTTCAGGTGGACGACGGGTTTCAGGAAACTACTTCGTGGACCCGGAGCCACTGGTTCGACGGCCGACCCTCTGCGGTTGTGGACGACTCCGGACGGAGTTGGCTCTTCTGGCACTCCAACCGCCGAGGGCGTTGGGAGATCTTCCACCGGGTCCAGGACGGCTCGGACGAGGGAAGCGACCTCCCCCTGGAGGAGGTCCCGGAGGGGCGTCCCGCCCCTACCCACTCCGATCTGGCACCCTCGACCCTGTGGGTCGACGGGGACGACGGGGAGGAGATCTGGCTCGTTTGGGCGTCGGACCGGGAGGGAGCCTGGGACCTCTGGTACCGGATCCACACCGCCGACGGATGGGGGACACCGTTGCGGTTGACCGACCACCCCGCCCCGGACCGGCACCCGACCCTGGTGACGGGCCCGGACGACGAGCTGCGGGTCTATTGGGAATCCCTCCGCCGGGGAAACTCCGAAGTCTGGGAACGGGTTCGGACCTCCTCGGGGTGGGGGCCTCCCATGCGGGTCACGGATCCCCCGAACCCCGGAGACCGGGAACCCACGGCCGCCCTGGATCCGGAAGGAGGAATCCGGCTCGCATGGCGACGGGAGGAGGGAGATCGCTCCCGACTGTACACCGCCCTCCTGGAGAACGGAGACTGGTCCTCCGCCACGCCCCTGGAAGATGGACCCCAGAGGGACGAGGCCCCCTTTCTCATTCACCAGGACGGGGAGCTGCGGCTCTTCTGGCACTCGGACCGTACCGGCCGGTGGGAGATTTGGACCCGGACCTTCGACGGGGTGGAATGGGACGATCCGGTTCAGGTCACCCAGAGCCCTGACGCTCAGAAGGAGCCCACGGCGGTGCTGGACGGCCCCCGCATCCGGCTCTTCTACCGCTTCGAAAAGGCGGACCCGGAGAAGCGCTCCCGGACCGTGGACGTCACGGACCGGTCCCTTCTGGAGGGGATGGGAGAGCTGGAGGACCGAATCCATTACACCTACGACATCCGCAGAAGAAACGAGAACCACTACGCCCGGGACACGGTGGGGCTCTATCTCTCTCCTCCCGACTCCTCGGGACCGGCTCCCGACCCGGCATCCGTAGTGGAGCGGGCCCGGAGCTACGTGGAACCCTTCCGCCCCGCACCCGTCCGCCTCGTCTGGATTCCGGAGGTGGACGAGGGACCGGAGGACGATGAGGTGGTGGACGGGACCGACGACGGACCACCGGTCCCGGAACCGTTGGTGGACGAGTTCGAGGACGAGTTGGAATGAAATCGACGCCCTTGCAGAGGCAGGAGAATAAATGAACGACCCTTCGCGTGACGCCGGAAACGTGCCCCACACCGTCCACCTCCTCGCCATCCGACTGGAGCAGAGCCCATGAGCCGCGCCATCTCCCGCGACAGCTTCGACGAGATGAAGAACTACCTGGGCGTCTACATGCAGCAGGGCCGGGTGGTTCTGGACTCGGACTGGAACGAGGGCCAGGACATCGCCGCCTCCATGTGGAAGCGCCTCTCCCGGGAGGCCATGGGAGACGGAAGTCCCAACGACGGGTTCCTCATCGATCCCATCTTCCCCATCCCTCTGCAGGAGCTGGCGAATCAGATCGAAGAGACCATGAGCGATGTGGACCCGGATGAACCGGCGGGAAGCATCGAAGAGGCTCTGCAGCGAATCTTCCAGTCCGCCTTCGGCAACTGCATCGCTTGGATCTTCGGAATCATGGGAGCCTACCTCTTCGGGCCCCTCCTATTCTTCATCCAGTTTCCAGGGCGGCTTCTGGACGGGGGCGAGTCGCTGGAGGGATGGACGCTGGATCCACCGGGGGGCAACCTCACGGTGGGCCGGGACGTTCCCTTCTCCGGCCGGGGATTCCTTCGGCTCTCGGGACACCAGGACACGGTTCGCCTGGTGAAGACCGTCCCCGACGGGCCCACGGACCTCTCTCCCTACCAGATGCTCATCTTCCGCTACCGGCAGAGTGAACAGGTTCCGGGTCCCATCCGGTTCTTTCTGGAAGACGGCTCCGGAGGACGAACCACCTGGACCTTCAACAATCCCGCGCTGGCGCGGGGCCAGTGGATGGCGGGGTTCGCCGCTCCTCTTGATGTCCGGTTCCACATCTTCACCGACCCCACCCTCCCGAGAGGCTACACCCACGACCCGGACGGGGAGGAGGGGTTCGACTACACCGCCATCATCGGGGCCGTAGGAGGCGCGCTCCCCCTGGAGTGGGAGGTGAGCGACGGAGACCTCCCGCCGGGCCTGGAGCTGGAGGAGCCCGACTTCGTCAGCGATGGAAACGACCTCACGAATCGCCTTCGGGTAGTGAACATCACCGGCCAGCCGGAGGAGACGGGCACATTCGTGTTCACCCTCCAGGCCACGGATGCGGAGGGAGAGGTGGCGGAGCGGGAGTTCACCATCGAGGTGCTGGAAACCTCCCCTTCGACTATGCCCGATCCCCCCCTCCCCGGCCCCCTGGATCTGCTCCAACAGACCATGGAGTACGAGGTGGGACCGTCAGGCCCCGCGGATCCCGAGGACACGGTGCGCTACGGCTTCGAGCTGTATCAGGACCCCACCACTCCGCTGGCGTGGGAAATCGACGACCTGCGGTTGGGAAGCACGGCCCTCCTGGACGAGATGGGGCGCAACAACTTCATCATCCGGGGCTCCGAGCTCTCCCGCGTCGCGGCCCAGGTCACCCTCATGGGGCTCCTCCAGGATCTGTCGGACGAAGCCGACCCCGAGGAGGCGGACGACGACGAGGACCTGCCCGAGTCGGACATCGAGTTCGACCTTCTGGACGTGCTGAACGCCGACTTCCAGATCTCCCAGCCGGGGCTGGAGGAGGCGGGCCGGCTCTACGTCAAAGGTCTTCCCTGCCTGCAAATCCACGACACGCTGTACTCCATGCAGGCCGATCCCCACGACCCGCCCATCACCACCCCTCCGCCGGGATCCGAGCCACGGGAGGACACGGTGTACCTGGACGTGTGGGAGGAGCCGGTGACCTTCGTGGAGGACCCCGACATCCGGGAGATCGCCCTGGGGGGACCCGACACCTCCACCCGCCGTCGCGTCCGGCACCAGGTGCGGGTGGCCCAGGGCGAGCCCATGCCATCAGGCGACGGTCGGGGGCACGG
>SKZC01000002.1 GCA_007127575.1 Gemmatimonadota bacterium | reverse complement strand
CTTCGACTTTCCCCAAGGCCTGGACGGGGAGGTGGGGGTGGTTCAGGGGCTCGTGGGTGTGGGAGCGGAAGGAGGCTTTACCGCTCTGACCATCCTCTGGATCATCGGACCCGCGCTGGGGATCCACCACCTCCAATTGAGGACGGGCTCCGCCCAGGTCCTCCGCAGCTTCCTGAGTCGGTTCGCCGAGGACCCCCGGATCCTCGCCCTTCTCATCGCCTGGTTCTTCGTCCTCTTCATGGAGGGTGCAGCCGGCTTCGGGGCCTCCGTGGCCCTGGCGGCCCCCTTCCTGGTGGCTGCCGGGTTCGGGCCTGTTACGGCGGTGACCATCTCCCTCATCGGACATTCTGTCGGGGTTTCGTTCGGCGCGGTGGGAACCCCCATCGTGCCCCAGATGGCGGCCACCGGACTGAGCGGCCTGGAGCTGGCTCGGGCCACCGGGCCGTACCATACGCTTCTGGGTTGGATTCCCTTGGGCTTCATGGTCTTCATGGCCCATCGGTCCCTGGAAAGCATCCCCGCAGACGGAGGAGCGTGGACCTCGCAGCGGATGATGGTCGTCTGGTCCCTGGCCGCGTTCCTCTCTTTCACCGTGCCGTTCACCCTCGTCTGGAGCTTCGTGGGGCCCGAGCTTCCTACCATTGTCGGGGCCCTGGTGGGTGGGGGTGCATTCGTGCTTCTCCTCCGGTGGTTTCCACCGGGCGGGGCCGGTGAAGCACCGGTCCAGGACTCCACGGGGACGTCGGAGCGGCCTCCCTCCGGACGGTCCGTTCTTCGCGCCGCTGCGCCCTATCTGGTCCTGGTCGCTCTCGTCTTGTGCACTCGGCTGGTCCCCGGGCTTCAGGACTGGGTTCGGGGTCCGTCTCTCTCGTGGAGTCTCCATGGGGAGACCTTTTCCGGGGCCATGGCCCCTCTCCACCACCCTGGAAGCATGTTGCTGGCCGGTTTCCTCGCCGGAGTGGTGATCCAGCGCCCAGCCCTCCGGACCCTGGGCCGGGTGGTACGGGATGCCACCGTGCAGCTCGTTCCGGTGGCGGTGGCCCTTCTGGCCATGTTGGGTCTGGCGCGGATTATGGTGCACTCGGGGATGACCGAGGCCCTGGCCGTGGCGGCAGCCCAGAGCATCGGTGCGGGCTGGCCCTTCGTGTCGCCCTTCGTGGGAGCGTTGGGGACCTTCGTGGCGGGATCGGCCACGGCATCCAACATCCTCTTCACCGACCTGCAGCAGGAGGCCGCCCTGGCCCTGGGGCTCCCCGTGGGCGGAACGGTGGGAGCCCAGGGATTCGGGGCCGCGGTGGGAAACATGGTCTGTCCCCATAACGTAGTGGCGGCGGGGGCCACGGTGGGCCTGACTCACCGGGAAGGTGAGATCCTCCGCGGGACCCTGGGAGTGAGCCTCCTGTACCTTTCAGCGGGAGGGAGTCTGGCCCTCCTTCTGGTCCGATGAGGGGGGGGCGGGGAGGGGCTCAGATCTTGCACAGGGGTCTCCACTTGGTTTCTGGAGCCTTGGATCGTGAGGAGGCGTATGCTACTGACGAGGATGCGTGCCACACCGGAGGGGTCGCAGAGAAGGAGGGGGCGTGCCCTGCCGGCGCTCCTGTGGACCGCCGTCTTCCTGGCGGGGGCCGCCGCTTCTCTCCCGGCGCAGGAGACGCCGGAGGAGATCGTGCGCCACGTGGACGACCTGCTCCGAGGCGAGTCCAGCCACGGAGCCGTGACCATGGAGGTGGTAACGGAGCGCTGGACCCGGAGCATGGAGATGGAGATGTGGTCTCTAGGGCAGGACTACTCCCTGGTGCGGGTCCTGTCCCCGGCGCGAGAGGCGGGCACAGCCACCTTGAAGGTGGAGCGGGACATCTGGAACTATCTCCCACGAGTGGATCGCACGATCCGGGTTCCGGGCGCGGGGATGGGAGGTTCCTGGATGGGTTCTCACTTCACGTATGACGATCTGGTCCGGGAGAGCAGCCTCATCGACGACTACGATGTGGAGGTGAGCTTCGAAGGAACCCGGGGCGGCACGGAGATCTGGGAGTTCCGCCTCGATCCGCTTCCGGAGGCGCCCGTGGTGTGGAGCTGGCTCGAGCTGGAGGTCCGGAAGGAAGACCGCATGCCGCTGGAGATGCGCTATTTCGATGAACGGGGCGAGCTGGCCCGAACCATGGAGTTCTCCGACTTCCGGACCATGGGCGGCCGCCTGGTGCCCAGCATCCTTTCCATGAGGCCCGAGGACCAACCCGGAGAGAGTACCACGCTCCGGTACCGGGATCTGGAGTTCGACATCGGACTGGACCGGGGTTTCTTCTCCCTCCAGCGACTCCGAGGCGGATGAGCCGAAGGCGCGCCATGGGTGACCGGGGCTTCTGGCTGCGGATCGGTTGGAGAAACCTGGGCCGACACCGACGCCGGAGCGTCATTACCGCTTTGGCCCTGGCATGGGGCTTCGCCGCCGTGGTCCTCTTCAACGGCATCCTAGAGGGGATGGGCTCGGACTTCATTCGGAGCGGCACGGACCTCATGGCGGGCCAGATCCGGATCCAGAACCCGGACTACGAGCCGGAGCAGGAGCTCTGGGATGTGGTGGGTGGGGAAGGGGGGGTCCAGGTCTCGGAGCTCCTGGCCCAGGTGCGCTCCGACTCGGATGTCATCGGCGCGGCGCCCCGCGTCTACGGAGCCGGGATCATCGCGTCCGATTCCACCTCCCGGGGCGGAGTGTTCATGGGGATCCTCCCGGGGGAAGAGGCCGGGGTCACTCACTTCCTGGAAGGAGTGGTGGACGGCTCGCCGCCGGCCGAAGGGGCTTACGAGGTGCTCCTGGGCCAGGAGTTGGCTCGCCAGCTTCGGATTGGGGTGGGAGAGGAGGTGGTCCTGGTCGCCCCTGCCGCCGATGGCTCCCTGGGCAACGAGCTCTTCACCGTGAGCGGGATCGTCCGCACCGGAATCCCGGAGGTGGATGCGGCCCAGGCCTTTCTCCGCCTGGACGATCTCCAGTTCCTCCTGGCGTTGGGGCCCCAGGAGGTCCACGAGGTCGTTCTGGCCGTGAACGACCCGTGGGCTGCACCGGAGGTGTCCCGCCGCCTTGTCGCGTCCCTGTCCGGCTCGGGGTCTCAGATCCAGGTCACCCCGTGGACCGAATTTCGTCCGGAGCTCGTGGAGTTCGCCGGTCTCATTAGCGGGATGAACTGGGTGATCCTCGTCGTGATCTTTCTCATGGCAGCCTTCGGCGTGGCGAACACCATGCTCATGGGCACCTTTGAGCGAAGGCGCGAGTTCGCCGTGGTGAAGGCATTGGGAATGGGACCCGGACGGATCGTGACCATGGTAGTGGGTGAGGCGTTGGTCCTGGGACTTCTGTCCGTAGTGGCCGGGGCCCTCATCTCCCTCCCCCTGGTTCTCTGGCTCATCCACTACCCCCTGGACCTCACTCCCATCGCGGGAGAGCAGATGTTCATGGACGGCCTTTTCCGGTTCGTGCTCCGGGTGGAGCACTCCTGGGACATCCCCATACGGGCGGCCGTGGGCCTCGTCTTGACCGCCACCGCAGCGTCCGTTTATCCGGCACTCCGAGCCGTCCGTGTGCCTGCGGCGGAGGCGTTGGCGGGACGATGACGGAACGTTGGGTCATTGTGGCCCGCATTGGGCTCCGGAATGTCCGCAGGCAACTCCGACGCAGCCTTCTCACGGCTTCGGCCATGGTGCTGGGGATCGCCCTTCTCATGTTCGTCCGGGCGCTGGAGGGTGGAGCCCACCTCATGTACGTGGACACGGCCACCCGCATGGGCACGGGTCACATCGCCATGGAGCATCCGGATTACAGGGGCTCCCAGGATCTCATGGACCGGATCGCTGCGCCGGACCTGGAGAGGATCCTGGCGGCGGCGGACCGGAGCGTGGCTGCCGGAGAGTTGGTCGCCGTCTTCCCCCAGGTGAACGTCGGCGGCCTCGCTCAGTCCGCCTCCTCCTCCATCCCCGTCCGTATCAGCGGGGTAGACCCGGGCCTGGAACGGGACGTCTCCTTTTTTGCGGACAAGATGGTGGAGGGCCGGTATCTGGAGGTGGGGGACCGGCTGGAGGCCATCGTGGGGGCGGAGGTGGCCCAACGCCTCCGCCTGGAGCTGGGCTCCCGTCTCGTGCTCATGGCCGCCGGGGCCGGCGGCGAGCTGGAAAGCCAGCTCGTCTTCGTCACGGGGATCTTCCGGTCCGGGGTCCCGGAGGTGGACCGCGGCGTGGTTCAGCTTCCCCTCGCCACCGCCCGGGAATGGCTGGAAGTGGGTGAGGACGCCACCTCGGTGAGTGTGATCCTGGCCTCCGACAATCGGACGGGTGAGATCGCCTCGGAGATCCAGGGACACCTTCGGGAGGGTGGGGTGGAAGCGGAACGACTGGCGGTCCGACCCTGGTGGGAGGCCATGCCCGATCTCTACGCAGGACTCCGAGCCGACGCGGTGCAGACCTACGTCATGCTGGTCATTCTCCTGGCCATCGTGGCCCTGGCGGTGGTGAACTCCATCCTCATGGCGGTGCTCAACCGCACCCGCGAGTTCGGCGTCCTCCGGGCACTGGGTCTGAACCGTACCTCCGTGGGCGCCATGGTCATGGTGGAGGGGCTGGTCCTCACTCTGGCCAGCGGTGTGGCGGGGATGCTGCTGGGACTGGCCATCTCCATGGGCCTTTTCCGAGACGGCGTGGATATCTCCTTCCTCTTCGGAGGTGAACTGGCCTTTGCTGGCTCCGTGGTGGATCCCGTCATCCTTCCGGCCGTCCTGGTCTCGGATGTGGTGGCCATACTCTCCATCGTGGTGAGCATCGGGATCCTGGCCACCCTGTATCCTGCCTGGCACGCCACCCGGATCGAGCCGGCGGAAGCCATGAAGACCGACGAGTGAAGAACGTGAGGGCACGGCCCCCCGCCATTGCTGCGACCCGCACCCACGGCGCCATCACCTCGAACGGAAGGGAGTGATAGATGACCGACGCGACCCAGGGAACCACTTCCGCACCGGCTGTGGAAACCAGGGAGCTTTGGAAGACTTTCGGCGAGGGGGAGACGGCGGTGCACGCCGTCCAGAACGTCACCGTTGCCATCCAACCCGGGGAATTCGTGGCCCTCTGCGGCCCCTCCGGTTCGGGAAAGACCACCCTGGTGAACCTCATCGGCGGGCTCACGAACCCCACTCGGGGCACGGCGAAGGTGGACGGACGGGACGTGGGGGCCATGTCCGAACGGGAACGGGCCCAGCTCCGCCTCGAGCGCATCGGGTTCGTCTTCCAGGCCTACAACCTTCTTCCCGTCCTCACCGCGCTGGAGAACGCCGAGTTCCCCCTCATGCTTCGAGGGGTGGAGCGAGAGGAGCGTCGGAAGGAAGTGATGGAGCTCTTCGAGCACATCGGGCTGGGGGGACTCCAGGACCGAAGACCGGGAGCCCTCTCCGGAGGTCAGCAGCAGCGAGTGGCCGTAGCTCGCGCCGTCCTTGGGGCTCCAGCCCTGGTTCTGGCCGACGAGCCCACGGCCAACCTGGATACGGCAGCTAGTGATGCGCTCCTGGAGGTCATGGAGCTCTTGAACGAGGAGAGGAAGGTCACGTTCATCTTCTGCACCCACGACCCCCGGGTCATGCGGCGTGCCCGACGGATCATCCGACTGGTTGACGGACATGTGGAGCGGGACGAAGAGAAGGCCTCCGGGGACCTCCCAGGCTGGGTGCTGGAACCTGTAGGAACGTGATGGGCGGCAGGGGAGCGGGACTCCGGCTCATGGGGGTGGCCGTCGTCCTCACCGCGTTGAGCTTCGTGCCGTTCCGTGTTGCCGGACAATTGCCTTCCCTGGACGGCTACTATCTCCATGCCCTGGTGGGAAGCGAATCCTCCCCCTTTACGACCTCGGGAGCCGCTGACATCCAACGGTTCCGCTTGATGACCCGGCCCCTGTTGGGATCCGTCCGGTTCGACGTGGCATGGGAGACGACCCTGACTCTTCGGTCCGATGCTGTCGCCGTGGGAAGGGGTTTCGAGGGTCAAGAGTCGGCGGCGCCCTGGCTGGATCTGGAGGGGACTTTGCTGGACCGGCGGCGTGTGAGCTGGGTCCACGGACTGGACCGACTTAGCGCCTCCGTTCCCCTGGGGGGTGGAGGACGCATCACTGTAGGTCGCCAAACCGTATCGTGGGCCACCACCTTGTACTTCACCCCGGCGGATCCCTTCGTCCCCTTCGACCCGGCGGACCCCTTCCGGGAGTACCGGGCGGGGGTGGATGCGCTCCGGGGGGTGTGGTTCACCGGTCCCCTCTCGGAGCTGGACGTGGTGGTTCGGCCCGCACCCGAGCCCGGGGGAGGGGAGAGCTGGACGGCCCTGGTCCGAGGCCAACGACTCTTCGGATCCTGGGAGCTGGCGGCCTGGGGGGGGATGCTCCACGATGAGCCCGCCGGTGCGTTGACCGCAAACGGGGGCTGGGGCGAGACGGGAATCCGAGGAGAAGGCAGCGTACGCCATTCCGGCAACGAGGAAGGTACCGTGCTGCGAGCCGCGGTCGGCCTGGACCGCTGGTTCGAGCTCCTGGGCCGGGACCTCCATGCAGTGGTGGAGGTGCAGCACGACGGGCTGGGGGCCGCCCAGGCCTCCGAGTTGTGGGAAACGGCTCGCTCCCCCGCCGCCGCCCGAGGGGAGATCTCCACTCTGGGGCGTGATGCTCTGGTTCTGAGTGCCTCCTGGGAGTTCCATCCGCTCACCACCCCGAATGTGTTGGTTCTGATGAATTTGCGGGACGGAAGCGCCCTCCTTTCGCCTGGCCTGACCCATTCCCTCACCGATGAGGCGTCCCTCCGTCTGGGTGCGTTCATCGGAGCCGGTCCGGGCGCTGGGGCGGAGGCGCTCCGTTCTGAGCACGGGGCCACGCCCCTCATCGGCTTCGCGGCCTTCACCCTCTTCTTCTGATCGCCTGGGACCCGGCGAGAGCACAGCCAAGCCCGGGCCTGTCACACTCCCCGTCCCTCGTTCGTTTCCCGAGTGAAGGACGGAGACGAACTCGAAGGAGACGACTTCAGAACGGAGGAGGAAATGAAGAGATCCAATTGGTATGTCCGGTTCGCCACGCTCCTGCCGCTCCTGTTCGTGGGGGTGGGGTGCAGTGATTCAGTATCGGGCCCCGACCATGGCGAGGACGTGGATCTGCAGCCGGGGTACGCGTTGGTGGCCCAGGGTACCGAGGTGCCCCTCCGCGCCGAGGCTGACGGCTTCGAGCCGGGAGCTCCGGTGACCCTCTTCTTGGAGAACGGGTCCAACGAGGACCTCGGATACAACCTCTGTTTCCACGCCCTGGAACGGAGGTCCGGCAGCGAGTGGGAGATGGAGGAGGATGGGCGGATCTGCACTACCGTGCTGAACATCCTCAGTCCGGGAGCGGTGGCGGAATACGGCACGACCCTCCCCGAGGATCTGGCCCCCGGCGAGTACCGGTTCCGGGTGGCCCTCTTCTTCATGACACAGGAGGAGCATAGGGACCAGGTGTCGGGGAGCTTCCAGATCGAAGGATAGGGAAGAGGGGCCACAAAGCCCCCAACCGGGTGGAGACGGGGGGGCAGAACCTTCCTCACACCGCCATAGTGCTCCCCATCTTCTGGGGTCGAAGCTGGCCCCGGGGGATGGGGAGCGCGTACGTTGCGGGAAGTTCGAGCCCTTGGGCGAGGGCGTGACGACTTTTCGATGACGGAGTGAGCGGAATGCGCATCTCGAAGGCGGTGATGGCACTGGTGACCCTGGCCACAGTCACGGGGTGCGCCACCCCGGAGCCCGAGTATCCTACGACGTTGGACATGACCACCTGGTCGGTGGTGGCCGTGGACCCGGGATCGGGAGACGTGGGTGTGGCCGTGGCCTCCTGTGTGGAAACCTATGGGGACGCGGTGGCGGCCCTGGTCCCCGGGATGGGAGCCGCCGCCACCCAGGCGGGGTTCGACATCGACAACCGGAATCGTGTCTTCGAGGCGATCCAGGAAGGGCTCACGGCTCCGGAGGTCATCGCCCGAGTGACGGACCCCGAGTGGGACGACGAGTTGGAGCGACGGCAGTACGGTGTCGTCACGATGCACGACGGGTACGTGCGGGTGGCGGGCTACACCACCCCGCTCCGACAGGGGATGGTCACGGACGAGGACGGCTCGGCCCGGTACGCCGGCATCATGGCGGATGCCAGTCGGGGGGTGAGCTCCCAGGGCAACACCCTGGCGGGACACGCCGTGGTGCGGGATCCGTTGGACGCGTACCGCCGGGACGACCCCGCCGGATTCAACTCCCTCCCGGACCGGCTTATGCGGGCGCTGGAGGCCGGGGCCATCGCCGGTGGGGACGTTCGCTGCAATCAGGGAAACATCCGGCAGACCACCTCCATGGCTGCGATCCTCGTGGCTCGGGGAGGGGATGAGGCCTACGCCACCGAGAACATCGGGATGACCGACGCCGGGACCCCCGACGCCCCCTGGCTCGCCCTCTCGGTTCAGACGGAGCGTCTTGCCGAAAACCCCCTTCTGGACCTCCGGCGTCAGTACGACGAGTGGCGTCGAACGGTGGACCCGGACCCGGTGGTGTTCGACGGCCGTTGAACCAATACCGGGGCCGCCGAGAAGGGGGCTCG
>SKZC01000422.1 GCA_007127575.1 Gemmatimonadota bacterium | reverse complement strand
TCTCCGGGCTGATCTGCCGGAGGGAGTTCAAGGGACCGAAGCGCATCCCGTCCACGTACACCACGGCGTAGCCGGCGTCCGGGTTCTGGAACGAAATCTGGCCCCGGGACTGGAGCCACCGAGGTCGGAGGCGTTGGACGAGTTCGTAGGCATCGGAGACCGAGACCTGCTCGATATCCTCGCGAGTGAGGTTGGAGCCGGATCCGCCGCCGCCGGAGCCCGTGGAAGCGCAACCCCCCACGATCAGAAGGGCGGCTACAGCAAGAGCGGGCAGAGCGGTGGAAACCGCTGAACTTCGGAGGGTCCGGACCATGACTCCACTCCGAGCTTTGGTGAGTGTAGCCTGAGTCTAACGGCTTTCTTGATACCCGTCATCCCCAGGAAATCTCCACGGGGACTGCGGGCTGTCCCCTCGGGGGGGCGCAGTCGCCAGTAGGGGGCGCGGTTCCCGCAGAGATCCCCCTTTCCACTGATGGCAGATGGGGCCTGCCGTCAGAAGGGAAAGAAGAAGGGGATGGCAAACGTGGCGACCACGGTCATGAGGAGGTTCAGGGGGGCGCCCACCCGGAGGAAGTCCGAAAACCGATATCCTCCCGGCCCGAAGATGAAGGTGTTCGTCTGGTATCCGATGGGCGTCATGAAGCTATTGGAGGCGGCCACCATGACGGTGATGACGAAGGGCATGGCAGATGCGCCCAAGCCCGCCGCAGTGGCCACCGCGAGCGGCGTGATCACCACCGCCGCAGCGTTGTTGCTGATCAGCTCAGTGAGGAGCGATGTAAGGATATAGAATGTGGCAAGGGTACCGTAGAGACCCAGGGGCTCGGTGGCGGTCACCAGCTGGTTGGCCAGCAGCTCGGCGGTCCCCGTGTTCTGCATAGCGATTCCCAGGGGGAGGATTGAGCCCAGGAGCACCAGGACCATCCAGTCCACCTCCCGGTACGCCTCCTCCGGAGTGAGACAGCCGCTGAGGAACATGGCGGCCACGCCCATGAGGGCCGAGACCAGGATCGTCGTGACCCCGAACGCCGCCAGGAGGACCACCGAGGCCAAGATGGGGAGGGCGAACTTCAGTTTCTCTGTCCGCCGGGCCGGAAGCTCCACCGTGCCCAGGAGAGCCAGGTCTCCAGAGCGGTGGACCCGCCGGAGTACCCCGGGCGTTCCCCGGACCAACAGGATGTCGCCCGGCTGGAGCGTCAGGTTCCGCATCTGGCCGTGAAAGGCGTGACCGTGCCTCCGGATCCCCACCACGGGGATCCCGTACCTCCGTCGGAAGTTCAACTCCCGAAGGCTCCGGCCCTGGATGCGGGAGCGAAGGGGCACTACCAGCTCCGCCAGCTCCTGTTGCTGTTCGTCTCCTGCCTCCGCGGTGTCAGGAAACTCGGGTTTCACACCGGAGATGCGGAGCCCCTCCTTCGCCTCAGCCCGGGTCAGGTCTGCCATCTTCCCTAGCACCGAGACCCGGTCCCCGGCTTCGATCCTGAACTCCCCGGTGGGGAAGTCCATCTTCTCACCCTTGCGCTCCACCGCGATGACTTCCAGGCCGTAGTCCTCCCCGAACCGGCTTTCCTCCAGAGTCTGATCCACCAGTCCGGACTCGGGCCCCACCACCAGCCCCGACAGGTATTCGCCAAGTTCGTAGCGTTCCTCCAAGCTGTCCGTGGCCGTGCGGCGTGGGGTGAGCCATCGGCCCACCGTCAGGAGGTATGTCACCCCAACGGCCGTCAGGACCAGGGCCGGCGGAGTGATCTCGAACAGGCCGATTCGGTCCAAGCCCAGATCCAGGACCAGTCCCGCCACCAGGAGGTTCGTGCTGGTCCCGATGAGGGTCAGGGTTCCCCCCATTTGACTGGCGAACGAGACGGGCATGAAGAGACGAGAGGGGGTCAGGTCGGACTTCCTTGCGATCCCCAGCAGGAGGGGGATCATGATCACCACCACCGGCGTGTTGTTCACGAAGGCGCTGGCGGGAATCACCACGGCCAGGCTCAGGAAGAGGAGGCGGATCTCGCTGGGCCCTGCCAGGCGAGCGAGCCACCGGCCCATGATGTCCACTCCACCGGTGCGGACGAGTCCGGCGGAGAGGACGAACATGGCGCCTACCGTGATGATGGCTTCGCTGGCGAAACCGCTGATCCCTTCCGCCGGCGTGACCACTCCGGTGAGGATGAGGGCCACCATGATGAGGATTCCCACCACGTCCACCCGCAACCGATTCCAGATGAAGAGCGCCAAGCCGCCCACCCCGATCCCAAGGGTGATCAGAACCTCGGACGTGACCTCAGGTGCGGGCATTCGGACCTCCGCCGAATCGGCCGGATGGGAGCGCCGCGCCCCTTCGGGGGTCAGCGACGGATGTGCTCGGGGGCTACGGTGGGTGGGCGCCTCGACCCCACGCCCAGGTGAACCGCCCAACCAATACGGGCTTGGCCTTCCGGAGGCAATGGGTCCTCGAGCCGGTCGGTTCAGGCGAACAGATCCAACTGTCCTCCAGAAGTACTCTCCCCTGGGTGCGGCGACTTTCGTGCCGCGGGAGGCCGGAACGACTCAGTGGACAGCCGGCGCCTCTTCTCCTGAAGCCCGAGGCGGCGACAGGTCACCCGAAACAACCGACGGAGCTGCTGGGCGAAGACCCCCTCTCCCTTCATTCGGGAGCCGAAGCGGGGATCGTTGAGCCTCCCTCCCCGCATCTCCCGGATGCGGGCCAGCACCTTCTCCTTCCGTTGGGGAAAATGCCGTCCGAGCCAGTCCTGGAAGAGGGGCGCCACCGAATGGGGGAGCCTGACAAGGATGTACGTCGCTGAGGTGGCACCGGCCTCCCGGGCGGCTTCCAGGATCGCCGGCAGCTCGTGGTCCGTGAGCCCCGGGATCACCGGGGCCACGTTCACCCCCACCGGCACTCCGGCGGCGGCCACGGCACGGATGGCATCCAGGCGGCCGGTGGGGGTGGCCGTCCGGGGCTCCATCACCTTCTGGAGAGTGCGATCCAACGTCGTGACCGACACGGTCACCTGCGCCGCCTCCGCCTGGGCGAGCTCCCCGAGGAGGTCCAGGTCTCGGATCACCATCCGGTTCTTCGTCACCACGGAAACCGGGTGACGCGTCTCCGCCAGGACCTTCAGGCATTCACGGGTGATCTTCAGCGTGGCCTCGATGGGTTGGTAAGGATCCGTCACCCCGCTGAGGGCCATGGCGTCCGGAGACCAGGAAGGGTGGCTCAGCTCCCGGCGCAGCAAGTCGGGAGCCTCTCGGCGAACGAAGATGTAGCGTTCGAAGTCCAGCCCGGCCGAGAGGCCCAGGTACTCGTGGCTGGGGCGCGCGTAGCAGTAAATGCAGCCGTGCTCACAGCCGCGGTAGGGGTTCAGGCTGACTTCGAAGCCCACATCCGGACTCTGGTTTCGGGAGATGATGGTCCGGGGTCGGTCGTCCAGGTACTGGGTGCGGAGGCTTCCCTCCGGCGCCTCCTCCGGGTCCAGATCGACGTGAAGGGGAAGAAACCGATTTGGCGGATCCAGTGGGGTGCCGCGACCGGGAACCGTGGGTAGTGAGGGACGCCTGTTCATGCCCAGAATACCCCCGCACTGGCCTGCGGGTTTCGGTTTATTTTCGGTATCGGCCTTCGGCGCCTACCGTGTGGCCCCTGCCGGGGTGACCTCCTACCTTTCAAGTCATGGCCGCCGAAAGCGATCCCGGTCCTCCCGGAGATGTCCCTCCTCCCGCCACCGAGGAGGAGGCCTGGGAGCAAGCTTCCCGGTTGGACGGTCTCCCGGAGGAGGAGCGCCTGGAGGTCCTCTCCCGTTGGCTCCGTGCTTCGCTTCCAGCGCTTCGGGGTTGGGCCGGCTTTCTCTCAGAGCTGTTCTCCAGCACCCCACGCGCACGAGTCCTCTCTCAGCATTTGAAGGTCGTTGGCCTTCCTTCCGGACGGCGGACGCAGGTGGTGGGCCGGTTTTCTTCCTTCGGCGAGGCGCACCGACACTGGAGCCGGTGGACGGAAGAAGATGACCGCGACGAACTCCGACTCCGGCTGGAGGCCCTGGCCTACGCGGAACGCATTGCCCCGGATCTGGAGGAGTTCCTCCTCTTCTTCTTCCGGGCCTCGGATCCCACCACCTATCAGCCGGCGGCGGTGGTGGTGGGCCGACATCTGCACCTGCACCCGCCTCTCCAGGAGTACGTAGGCCGGTACGCCGAGGATCGAGGAGTGGCGCGGGATCAGCTCCCGGAGCTGGACGGTACCCGGTCTCGCCGCCGTCTCCTCCTCGTTGCGGCTGCCGCCTCGAGCCGAGCCGCGCGGGCCGATGAAGGGACCCAGTCCCCGGAGGAACGGTTGGCGGACCCGCCCCTGGCTCTCGACGGGTCGTCGGAGCCTCCGTTGGAGGAACCCAGGGACCTCCCCGTCTATCTGACGGCTCTGGAGCTTCTGGTGTCGGGACCTGGCGTTCAGGGGGAGCGGGCCCGGGATCATGCCCGCCATGTTCTGGGGCAGGTGGCGGTGGGGGAGCGGGTCCGGTGGGACCGGGCGGTGGCTCGCCGGTGGGGTCGCCTCCTGGCAACGCTTCATGAGTGTGGAGAGGAGTGGGCGAGCCAGGAAGGGGAGCTTCTGCGGGCCCAATGGGTGGCCGGCGCTCTCCAGCGGCATGGTACCCCCCGCTCCGTTGGATTCGGAGCGCGGGTCGGGGCCCTGGAAGTGGCCGACGAGCTTCTCCGCCAGGCCGTGCACGTGGGCCCGGAGTGGAGCCGAACGGTGGCTCGACACGCGCGGGAGGAGCTTTCAGGAGAGAGGGCGCTATTGGCAACCCTTCGCCTCTCCATGTGGCAGGCACGGCTGTACGGGGGAGACCCGTCTGCGCTGACCGAGCGGAACGGGGAGGGGCCCGGGTGGAGGCAAGGGCCCCTCCATGCCATGGCGGAAGTCTGGATGCCCGTTCAACAGGCCCACCCTGGAGAGCTTCTGGGACCTCCGGGAGCTCGGGAGGCCCACCGGTCGGTCCGCACCCTCCTGGAGCCCATCTCCTCCCGGGGGCGGTGGTTCGGTTTGGCGGAGGCTGACCGGGCCCTCTACACCTTCCTCCTCCTGGATGAGATGCTCCATCCGACCCTGCCGGTGCGGGAGCTGCAAGCGCTCCTGGCCGACCTGGGGTCCTCGGCCCGTCCAGGTGGCTCGGAAACGCCTACGGAGGAGGATGGAACCGAGGTCCAGTCCGAGCCGGCCTCCTGGCTGGTGGCCCGGGTCACCGAGTGGGAGGGAGAGCGGGGAGAGGCCTTCGTGGATGCCCGCCTCCTTCACCGCCTGGGGGATGAGGCGCTCCTGGTACGCCTCCTTCCCACTGGGCGAACCAGCGAGCTGCTCCCGTCACTGGCGGACGCCCTGGAGCATCGATTCCGTTTGAACCTGGCTCGGGATCCCGAGTTTTCCCCCGAGGCCTTTCTCCTCCGGATGGCCATCCGGAAACCGCACGGCTCCTTCTACTCCATCCTGGGAGCCCTGCTGGGTGACCGGACGTACCGGAATGCGGAGGGGGCCGAACTTCCGATCCGGGGGTGGTTGGAGGATCTCGTCCGTGCCTCGGATCCGCCCTCGGACAGGGAGGAACCTTCCGGCGCCTCCTTTCGGATTCTGGAGCCTTTTCGCACGGCGCTGTCCAGGGCCCACGGGGAAAAGGATCTGCCGCAGAGGCTGGAGGCGCTGGCGGCTCTTCTAACCGGAGGCGGGGAGGAGCATCACCGGCCCGAGGCGGACCCCACTTCGTTGGTCCTCGCTCTCAATGGGGGACGGTCCCGTCTCCATCGGTCGGGTTCCCGTCCGTGGGCCGCCGTCTCGCCCGCGGCCCTGGCGGCGGAGGTCTCGGCCGCCGCCGCCCGACTGAGCGAAGCGGTTCCCCTCCTCAGCCCGGAGACCTTCCAGGAGCTGGAAGAGGCCCAGATCCTCACCCATCAGGTGGGAGAACGGCTCCGTCGCTTGCGCCACCTCCTCCCTCCCCTTCTGCCAGCTCGGGAGGCCCAACTGTCCGACACCCTACTCATGGAAATCGAGGGGGAATTGCGCGGCTGGATGGGGACCCTCTCCAGTCTCGGCGAGGTCTGGCGGTCCACTCTGGATGGCGACGCCACCGTGGGAGAGAGTCACTGGGAGGTGCTGGCCCGCCATGCGGCTGCCGTAGCCGACCGTCCGCTTCGGAGGGCGAGTCTTCGTCTCCTCTGGGGAGGACTCACCCGAGAGCTTGGAGGGCGGAGCGCGGAGGCGGAGCCGGGCGCGGCTCCGTCCCAGATGGGGTGGAAACGGGACGAAGCGGTTCTGCGCTGGGCGGTGCAGCGGGCGCCGTCGCTCCTTCCCCCTGAGGACCGGGGAGAGTGGCTCCGTCACGTTTCCGATCGCTGGCAAGCCATGGCGGAGGAAGCGATGGCCTCCGGATTCGAGACCCGGCTGGTCCGCCTCACCAGGGGAAAGGAAGGAGGGATCCTTGCCCTTCGTCCGGAGGCCGAAGGAATCCTGGAGCGTCTTCGCCTCTGGTTCTTCGATACGTATCGGATTGGCGACGCCATGCGCATCTCCCGGGCCATCAATGCCCGAAAGGGTTTAGGGTTCGTCGGGTCCATGCCCCGGGAGGTCGGGGCCTTCTTCGTGCACTACTCCGCCCTCTGGTTGGCGCTTCTGGTGGGTGCCATCCTCATGCTGGATTTCGGGGACGCCTGGACGTCCATGGCGGAGATCGGGGACGTGAGGGGGATTGCCATCACCTTCGCAGTGGGGGTGCTGGGAGCCTTCGCCTACGTGGGGGCGGACCTGAGACAGCGGGTACGGGACGCACCGGAGGACGTGGGCTGGAGGACGGGTTTCGCCCGTCTGGGTCGGGTCACGGTCTTTCTCCTGGCCTGTCTGGTCTACACCGTGGGGCTGGTGACCCTTCTCTGGCTCCTCCTCTCCACCACGGACGAGGTCGTGCACGGCCCCGGCGCGGTCCTCCACGTAGTGGTGTGGAGTGGATTCGCCCTCTTCGTCGGTGTCTTTTTCGGGCTTCTGGCCAAGAGGGCCTGACCTGCCCGGAACCTTTGTCACATCTCCGGACCTTTACCCTTGATAGGGTCCAGATTACCTTCATCGTCTGAGACGGATTCGGAATCCGCGCAGTTCGTTCCGGGTCCCGAGTGGTTGGGAGCGTGCGAGAGAGGATCGCCGGAGGGCGCCGCCCTTCGGAGGAAAGTCCGAGCTCCACAGGGCAGGGTGCCGGGTAACGCCCGGGCGGCGAGAGCCGACGGAAAGTGCCACAGAGAGCAGACCGCCGATGGCCTGAGCCTGGCTCGGGTACAGGTAAGGGTGAAAGGGTGCGGTAAGAGCGCACCGGGCTTCCGGCAACGGAGGTCGCACGGCAAACCCCACCCGGAGCAAGGCCAAGCAGGGACGAGGGGCGGCCCGCCCCGTCAGAGTCCCGGGTAGGCCGCTTGAGCCGTCCAGCGATGGGCGGCCCAGAGAAATGATCCTCCCCCGCTTCGGCGGAGGACAGAACTCGGCTTACATCGCGCCTCCCGCCTCACTGATGCGCCCGTAGCTCAGCTGGATAGAGCGTCGGCCTCCGGAGCCGAAGGTCAGAGGTTCGAATCCTCTCGGGCGTACTGAAAAATGGCCAGAGAAGCCTCACGAGAGGATCTGCGAAGCGAAGCGGAGCTCATCCTCTCGGGCGTACTGCAAGATGGCCAGTGAAGGCCTCGCAACGTCCTCGGGCGTAGCGGGGCCTTCCTCGTGAGTCCCTCCAGGCTTCCGGTTGGACCGGGGCCCACGCGATCCCTCCTATCCGTCACCTCACCCGCGCTCCGGGAGGGTCTCCATGACCTCCTCGGCAAAGACCATGAGAGAGGAGGTCTTCACCACAACCCAAACCTCCGCTCCGGGGGCCAGCGCCAGCTCGTCCAGTGCGCCCCGGGTCACGTGGCTCACGAGCCGGGTTCCCCGGCACTCCACCTCCACCTCGTAGAGTGCACCTTTGGAGAGGATGGAGGTCACCGTAGCCGGGATCGTGTTCCGGGCGGAGAGCCCCCGTGGCCTCTGGGTGGCGAGAAGGATGTCGTCGGCTCGAAGGCCGATGACCACCTCGTCGCCGGGCTCGGCCTCGGAGAGGGGCGTTTCAAGTCGGAAGTCTCCCCGTCGACACGTCAGAAGGCCCTCCGCTGGTCGCACCTCTTCTATCTTCAGCCGGAGGAGATTTTCCACTCCGGCGAGGCGCGCGACTCGCTCCCTCGGCGGATGCCCAAGGAGGGTCACAGGATCGCCCTGGGCGGTGACTCGCCCTTCATCGATGACCGCGACCCGGTCCCCCAGCGCCAATGCCTCCTCCCGGTCGTGGGTCACGAGGACCACGGGCAGCCCCACCTCCTTGAGTATCGCCCGAATCTCCCTCCTCACCCGCCTTCGGATCTCGGTGTCCAGGGCCCCGAAGGGTTCGTCGAAAAGGAGAATCCGAGGTCGGGCTGCCAGGGCGCGGGCGATGGCGACGCGCTGCTGCTGGCCCCCGGAGAGCTGGTGGGGGTATCGGCTTCCCATGGACGCCAGGCCCACTCGGTCCAGCTCGCGTTTCGCCCGGGCCCGCGCGTCGGGCTGTCTCCACAGGGAGAACGCCACGTGCTCCAGGGCAGTGAGATGTGGGAAGAGGGCGTAATTCTGGAAGAC
>SKZC01000377.1 GCA_007127575.1 Gemmatimonadota bacterium | reverse complement strand
TGGTCGTAGGGCAGGTCCGGGCCTGCGGCATAGGAGCACCACTTCCCGGCAAAGAGACCGACGCTGAGGGGGGATTGGTGGGGGAGGGACTCGTCCTCGTCAGGAAGCTCCTTGCCCCCATCGTCGGGAGTCAGCGTGCCGCTTCCCATTCGGAAGGGGACGGAGCGGATCCGGGGGCTGGGCCACTCCTCCTCTCCCACCCAACGACCCCGACGCCGCTCGTACTCCGGTCTGGGCGCCATGTGGTCCTGCATCCACACTCTCAGGAGGGGCTCCTCCATCACCCCGGTCTCCTCCCCTTTCAGCCACTGGTCCCACCACCGAACGGACTCTCGAAGAAAACCGATCCGGGGCCCGGGACTTCCCATGTGCGGGTAGGTATGGCTCCAGGGCCCGATGATCCCCTGCCGGGGGCACGAGAGGTTGGCCATGAGCCGGAATACGGGATTGGAGTACCCATCCGCCCACCCACTCACCGCCAGAACCGGCACCTCCACCGCTTCGTAGTCCTCACAGATGGAGCCATGCTTCCAGTAATCCCCCCGATGGGGGTGACGCATCCACTTCTCCACCCACAGCCCGCTTTCCCTGAGGCGCTGAAACCACATCTCCCGCCACTCCTCCTCACCCACGATCTCGGGGTCCGGAGGGAGAGAGTTGAAGGCGAACATGGTTGAGGCCCAGGAAAGGTTGTCGGAGAGGAGGCATCCGCCTTTGTAATGGACGTCATCGGCGTACCGATCATCGGTGGAGCAGACGGTGATGACGGCCTTGAGCTCCGGGGGGCGGCGGGCGGCGATCTGGAGCCCGTTGAATCCTCCCCAGGAGATGCCGATCATCCCCACGGAGCCACTGCACCACTCCTGCGCCGCGATCCACTTCAGCACATCCTCCCCGTCCTCGTGCTCTTGGAGGAGGTATTCGTCGGTGAGGACCCCCTCCGAATCCCCACTCCCCCGGAGATCCACACGCACGGAGACGTATCCCTGAGACGCGAAGAATGCGTGCATCCCGTGGTCCCGGGGTCGCTTGAGGTCCCGCTTCCGGTAAGGGATGTACTCCAAGACCGCGGGTACCGGTTGGCTCTTCGCACCCTCCGGGATCCACAGACGTGCGGATAGCCGACAGCCGTCCCGCATGGGAACCCAAACGTGCTCCACAGTCCGCACGTCTCTCACGCTTCCCCCCGCGCCATCCGTACCTTCCATTCCCTGGACTCCCGCTCTTCAGGTGTGCAACCAAGCTCCCTCAAGGCAAGCTCAGGTACGCCCAGTCCCATCCCTCGGTCCCGTTCTCACGGACCGCGCGCACCCGGATCTCCGAGAGGTCTTCGGTTTCAGGTAGCCGGAACATGGACTCCGACGCCACGCCCAGCTCCCTCCACTCTTCCTGGGGAGCCGAGCGGCCCTGGACCCGGTAGCCCGTCACACCGCTCTCCGGGGCCGGCTCCCACTGCACTGCCGTCGCCGAGCCCTCCGCTTCCACCTCCTGCAGTCCTACCAACCGGGCTGGGCTGTCGGCCAGGAGCATGATGCTGGCCACAGTGGTCCGGCTCACCTCAGCCACCAATCGTTGATTGATGGTTTCCAGCTCGTCGGTGGGCTGGTGGTAGTTCGGGTTGCCCAACACGGGGTAGGAGCCGATCCCACCCACCACATCACCGTACGCGTCATAGAAAACGGCGGCGTCGGTCCCCCGGTAGTAGAGAGCGTCGTAGGTGATGAGGTCCGAGAAAAAATGGGCGGCGGCATGCTGGATCTCCATGATCCCGGGGTTGGAGTACCTGATGGTGTTGTCCAACCTGTGGCTCCGGGTCCAGCCGATCATGTCGTTGTTCAACACGCCGGAAATGTGTACGGCATCCTCCTGCGCCCGCCGGACGAACTCGCGGGCCCCCAATAGCCCGGCCTCCTCTGCGGAGAGGAAGGCGAACTGGATGGTGGCCTCCCTGGGATGATCCTTCAGCACCCGGGCGGCTTCCAGAAGCGCCGTGGTACCCGACGAGTTGTCGTCGGCCCCAGGGCTCCGGAGAACCGAGTCGAAGTGTGAGGAAATGACGTAGACCAGGTCGGGGTCTACCGTCCCGGGGAGCGTGGCCACCACGTTGGCCGTCGCCACTCCCCGGGGTTCCCACCACTGGAGCTCCACATCATACCCCCAGGACTCCAGCGTTTCGGCAAGATATTGAATCGCCTCCTGGTTTCCTGGCTCCGTGAAGAACTTGCTCCCGAAGGAATAGAGGGCGGCCGCGTAGTTGTAGATCCGGGGCACGGAGACCTGCGCCGCCACCTCCGCCGCTTCCTCGGCGATGGGAGCGAACGACTCCCGGCCCCGGTTCAACAGCTCCTGCTCTCGTTCCAGATTCGCCTCCAGGCGTGCCTCTACATCCTCCCGGGTCACGGTCCGGGTGAGATCGACCCACCAGAGAGCCCGCCGGGGGTCGATGGTATCCCCATCCCGCTCGGCCACCACCGCCACACCCTCGGCCTGTGGGTGGGCCACCCATTCGTACTCGGGAGCGATGGTGCGGAGGGTGTTGTTGTGGGACAGGCGGTAGTTTTCCCCCGAGACGAGATCGTACACGTAGGCCCGGCGGTGCCTGAACTCACCCTTCATGGCCAGGAGGAGATCGTCGGAGATCCACTGGGGGAATCGGTCGTGCTGCACCTCCCGGGACACCTGCCTGAGCTCCTGCGAACCATCGGCGGGCACCATGAAGATCTCCCGACTCCGGTGTGGCCGGAGTTCCAGGGCCACCCGGTCTCCGGAAGGGGAGACCGCCGGATCCGCAGGAGAAGCCTCCGACTCCAGAAGCACCCGGAACGCCGGGCCTCCTGGGGCCGAAAGAGCCTCGGCGGTGAGGGGCACCCCCATCACCCGGTCCATAGGGTCGTCATCGGAGCTTCGGATGAAGGCCAGGAATGAGCCGTCCGCCGACACCGAGGGGGAGGAGCCGTCCATGTGGATCACTTCTCCTGTCTCCAGATCCAGAATTCCCAGGCCGGGGTCAGGGGTCTCCGTGGGTTCGGCTCCCGAAGGCACGTCGACAGGGGAGGAGGTGGGCCGGGAAAACACCAGGAAACGCCCACCTGCCACCGGCATGGGATCGGCGGCGTGTCCGGCCCCCAGCTCCAGCACCCGGACCTCGCCTGGCGTCCCATCCTCATCCACCAACGATCCAGGCACATGAACGATGTGGAGCCGGTCTCCGGCGCCCTCCTTCGCCGCGGTGAGGAAGAGATCGGAGGCGTCGGCAGCGGAAGCCAGGGCGATGGGGAGGATTACCGGCAACGGAACGGCCCGGTCCCCCCCTCCCGTCAGATCCCGAATCCGCAAGGAGCCCGCCTGGGGGTCGAGGTACGCCACGGTTCCAGGACCGGCGAACACCCCGGGCGCGCCCATAAGCTCCACCCGTGCTCCGCCGGAGATGGGCTCCACCCGAGTCACCCACCCGCCGTTTAGCTCCCGGCTCCAGAGCAGTTGCGTGCCGTCCGGTGACACGGAGACCCCCTGTCCGTCGTCGTCCACCGCCCGCACGGGATGCACTTCTCCGGTGAGACGCGCGATCTCCCCCACGAGCTCCTCGCCCCCAGGTCCTCGCAGGACCTCCAGGTACGCCTCCATGGACTCCGGATACCGTCCCTCATCCCAGGCGAAGTACGCGTCGTGAAGAGAGGGAGACGGCGTAAGCTGGGCATCCGCCTGCACGACCCCCGTGCTCGCCCAGAGGAAGCCCACCGCCAGGACCGCAAATGAGCGAACCCGCCGAGACCTCCCCCGACCACGTGCCCATCGCGGCACCGGGATAGGGGGAGCGCTTTGGACAAGATAGAGGCTCCAGCGCTTCAGATAGCTCGACATGTGAGGACTCCAGGGGAGGAAGGAACGGGTGACGGCCGCTCAGGAGGCCGGGCCGGAGCGTGTACGGGTCTCAAGGTCGCACGAGGGGTCCATCCAGGTCCAGGATGGAGAGGGTGCCGTCGGGCCCGAATGCGGGTGGGGCCAGGCGGGAGAAGCTATCCCAGCGCGCACCGTCCAGAGACCCTAGTGTCCCCTTCAGCGCTGGCGGCACCGTCTCCCGTGCATCCCACCCCAATCCCCAATCCAGAGAGCCGAGAGTCCGAGCAAGACCCAAGAACGCATGACCCCCCTCCTTGAAGTGGTCAGTGTGGTGAGGAATACCCCTCCGGGATCTCACCAGTCAACGACTCGAGGAAGAGGGTGATCCGCTCCACCTCCACAGGATCCAGCTCCCGCCCGAGCTGGACCCTCGCCATGATCTCCACCGCCTCCCCCAGGGAGGCAACGCTCCCATCGTGGAAGTAGGGACCCGTGCGAACCACGTTTCGGAGCATGGGGACCCGGAATACGTAGCGGTCCTCCTCCCGTCCTGTCACCGCGTACCGTCCCTCGTCGATCTCCTCCGACCCGGTGACGGTCCAATAGTCCTCCAGAATCCCGAACCTCTGGAAGGCTCCTCCTCCGAGGAGCTTCCCTCCGTGGCAGCTACCGCACCCGGTGGAGACGAATAGCTCCAATCCCTCCACCTGCTCGTCTGTGAGGGCGCTTGGGTCTCCGGCCAGGTACTCGTCGAAGGGGGCAGGAGTGACCAACGTGCTCTGATAGACCTCCAGAGCCCGTCCGTAGTTCTCCGCCGAGACGGGGGCAGGGTCGTCGGGAAAGGCGGCCCGGAACCGACCCTCGTAGCCCAGCTCGTGCATCAACTCCACCATCTCCTCCGGGTCGTCCATGCCCATGGACCCGACGATGGAGCCCTGGGCCTGCTCCGCCCCCGTCTCCCGGTCGCCCCGCCAGCGGATGGAACGCTGAGCCATGGAGTTGAAAACGGTCTGTGATTGCCGCCCCGTGAGCTCCCCACGGGCATCGATGGAAAGCTGGCGAGCATCGGAACCCCAGTTCTCCCGGGTGTGGCAACTGGCGCAGGACGTGGCCCCGTTCCGGGAGAGGCGTTCGTCCCAGAAGAGGGCGCGACCCAGCTCCACATCCGGTGCATCCAGGAACGAGGCCGGAAAGGCCTGGATCGTGTCGAACATCTGCCGGGCGGCAGGAAGGATCTCGGCGGGATCCTCTCCGGGTGGAGGTTCCGCGCAGCCCGGACCCGCCAGAATCACGCCCATGAGGGGTAGCACGGCCCACCGGCTACGGATTCTCCCCTCCGTCGCGGCGGCTGGGGTTAGCTCCTGCATGGATGTCTCCTTCTTTTGCTCGTGCCGGTGCACGGAGCGGAGGGGAAAGTCGATTTCGGCCTCTCCACGGGTGTAGCGAGGGGGACGGAGGGTACTACGAGCACTTCCCCCTCCGGTTCCCCGGTTCGGGCTCCGAGGCGAACGCATGGAAGACACCTCCAGGCATACAGGGCCGTAGACTTTGATGACAAGATGCGGAAGGCGGCGCTGTCCAGGAGTCGCTATCGTCCTGGCGAGGCTGGGAGGCACCATGATTCCAACCGCCAGTTGCTGGGGACCTGGGTCGACGAAGCTAGCGGGGGCAACGGCGAGATTGGCGGCGGTCCCAGGTGGGGCCTGCAAAAGGGGGAGCAGGAGGAGGGGATGAGCATCACACGCCAGGAGAGGGATCGGTGGGCGGCCGTACTGGAACGCGACTCCTCATGCGACGGGACGTTCTACTACGCCGTCCGTACGACGGGAATCTTCTGCCGGCCCTCGTGCCCGGCAAGACGACCGAATCGGGAGCACATCACATACTTCGAGACGCCAAGTGCCGCTGAGGACGCGGGATTTCGGCCGTGCAAAAGATGCCGACCCACCTCGCCGGCTGCCTCCCGGAGCGAAGCCGCCGTTCGACACGCTCAGCGGTACCTGGACGAGCACCTCGAGGAGAGGGTGTCCCTTAGGGACCTGGCCCGAGAGGTGGAACTTAGCCCCCATCACTTACATCGGACGTTCAAGCGTCTCGTGGGACTCACCCCGAAGGCGTATCAGGATGCGAAGCGAATGGAACGACTCAAATCCGAGCTGCAGCGTGGAGCCACCGTGAGCAGGGCCACCTTCGAAGTCGGCTTCGGCTCGAGTCGCGCACTGTACGAGAAGGCTGACTCCGGCCTTGGAATGACCCCCGGGCAATATCGGCGAGGGGGAAGAGGGGTCACGATCCGCTACACCGCCAGGGAGACACGATTCGGCACCGTCCTAATGGCGGCCACGGAGCGTGGAATCTGTGCAGTGGACCTCGGTGATTGTGTGGAAGACCTCCTGGAAGCTCTCCGGGCGGACTTCCCGGAGGCAACTTTTCGGACCGACGACGCCTCCCTCACCCCCTGGATGGACGAGATCACGATCCAGCTCGACGGAGCGGATACCGGGCCCGGTGCTGCGACCCAACTCCCCACCGACCTGAAAGGGACGGAGTTCCAGCTCCGAGTATGGAGAGCGCTCCAGGAGATCCCGTTCGGAACTACGCGCTCCTACGGCCAGGTGGCGCGGGCCATCGGTCGTCCCACAGCCGCCAGGGCCGTGGCAGGGGCCTGTGCCAGAAACCGTACGGCCCTGGTGGTACCCTGTCACCGGGTCGTCCGTGCGGACGGGGATACAGGGGGCTTTCGCTGGGGGCCCGAGCTCAAGAAGCGGCTCCTGGAGAGGGAACGACAGCTTTCCAGGAACCGCTGAGGGAGCACGCGCTAACCCGGCAAGCAGGGCGCGGGGCATCCATCGGCCCCCTCGGCAAGAGTTCGGCCCCGGGATCAGGGATCCCCGTGGGGCTCCGTCGCCGCCACCCGTATGACCAAGCCTTCCGGGCACACCCCGGACTGGTCAATGGTCCCCTCCACCCGGATCCTGGAGCCCACACTGAGCGGTTGGACGTCGCCTGCGAGGCTGTAGACCTCGTTATCCAGTCCCGTTAACGTCGGGCAGCCGGGTCCAACGCTCAGAACCTCCCCTTCGCGAAGCAGATAGCCCTCAGAGTCCGTGACGTGGAAGTACCCCGTGGCAGCGTACACTGCCGTAAAGTAGGCGTTGAAGAGGATGAAGCGGTGGGTCCGATCTCGCTCAGCCCACTCGGGAATCCGAACCGTCTCCACCAACTGGCCCTTCTCATCCGTGAGGGCGAAGGTCAGGGCCTCGAAGCCGGAACGGGTGCCACCGAGTGCAACCTGGACGGGGGTAAGTGCCGGCAACAGGCTTACCCGGAGCGTCACCTCCGTACCCGGCGGTCCCGAAGCGGGGAAGATGTATGCGGGACGCTCAGCGGCGTGAGGAGAGAGGATTGTCGTGACCCCGGTCTCGGCTTCGTCGTCCGGCTCCTGGGCCGCACCGAACACAGGCACGATGAAGACGGTCAGGGCAAGGAGCGCGGCGAGCCGGGGTCTGAAGCGAGGGCTGGGGTGCGGACGCGATGACGAAGTACGGAAAGCCATGATTCCCTCCGAAAGTTGAAGGGAGAGACGGGCGACGCACACCGCCGCCGGTCATACAGGTGGGGAGGCCAGGAGACGAAGCCTTCGGGCCCCCGCCTATCACGAAGATACTTCACCAGGGGCGGGAGCGCACGAATTTTCGAAGGGCCGGGGGGCGCGCCCCCCATCGATGAAAGCGGAGGCGGAGGGACTCGAGCCGGAGGGGCTCCCCAGGAGCCCCGGAGACGACCGAGGACGGGCCCCAGGCCCACCGCAGGTCCACCCCCAAGGGGAAGTCGGCCGTCCCACGGCCGGCTTCCGGGGGTGAGAGGCCCTCCGCCCACCCGGAACACGAAAGCGCCTCCGCAGTCAACCATGACCACGAAGGCGCTTACACGAACGAAGGCGGAGGCGGAGGGACTCGAACCCCCATGGGCTTGCGCCCGCCGCATTTCGAGTGCGGTGCCTTACCAGTTAGGACTACGCCTCCGAAACGGTGGTGGTTTCTCGGTGTCGGGCCGCCCGGATGAGCCTCCCTTCGGTCGGCAGATCCGGCGCGCCACCTCCTGCTGGTTATCTTCCTCAATCGGGGCGCCCGGATTCGAACCGGGGACCTCTGCGACCCGAACGCAGCGCTCTACCGGACTGAGCCACGCCCCGTGCCAGTGTCGACGACCAGAGTGGAACACCCATCACGGATCCCCACCCGGGTCCATGCATCGATCATCGTCCTGAACGGACGGGGTGGGATTCGAACCCACGAGGGTGTTTAGCCCCACACGATTTCCAATCGTGCGCCTTAAGCCACTCGGCCACCCGTCCCAATCCCCGTTGTCGAACTCGACCCTTTCCCCTCAGGGCGGGCTGCTCGCCATCTTCCCCCTTCTCAATTAACGGAGGGGGTGGGATGAGCTTCGCAGATCCCACCCCAAGCCCTCGCGGGCGATCCGTCTTAACGGAGGGGGTGGGATTCGAACCCACGTGGGCCTCTCGGCCCAACGCCTTAGCAGGGCGCCGCCTTTAGCCACTCGGCCACCCCTCCCGAGTTGCCCCGCCTGGATTCGAACCAGGAATCTTCTGATCCAGAGTCAGACGTGTTGCCAATTCCACCACGGGGCAATGTTATACGGCCGCCACGAGGACCCGCTGCTTGCAGGTCAAGTCACCTCTAGAGCCACCAGTCGGACTCGAACCGACGACCCCGTCATTACGAGTGACGTGCTCTACCAGCTGAGCTATGGTGGCGACCGAAAGTGGAGCCGAGGGGAGTCGAACCCCTGACCTCTAGAGTG
>SKZC01000431.1 GCA_007127575.1 Gemmatimonadota bacterium | reverse complement strand
AGCTCGCCGACGGTAGAGAGATCCGCAACGACGCGAACACCTGGCGGACCAGCCTTCTCGTGGTGCGGAGTATTTCGAACCACCTGTCGGTGGGCGCGGAAGTCGGGGGGAGCAACTCGGTTCAGAACAACCAGCGGAGGCGCGTCAACTTCGCCCCGGCCATCGAGTACAACTATTACCCCTACGCCCAGGCCACCCGCCGGCAGCTCATCGCGCACTACCAGGTGGGAATGGAGCATTCGTCCTACTACGAAGAGACGGTTTTCGGCCTCACCCAGGAGACCGTTCCGCTCCATCGGTTCCAGATCCAGTACAGGGCTCAGGAGCAGTGGGGGAACGCGGGCCTCGGGCTCGAATCGTCCCAGTACGTCCACGCGAGCGGCCTCCACAACGTGGGCATCAACGCAGACCTGAGCTACCGGATCGCCCGCGGTCTGGAATTCAACGTCTCGGCGGGGGCCGCGTGGGTGAACGACAACATCCACACCCCCGCCGACGCGATTCCGGACGAGGACATCCTCCTCGGCCGCCAATCCCTCCCCTCGAGCTACGCCTACCGGACGTCCGTGGGATTCAACTACCGGTTCGGCTCCTCGTTCGCCAACGTGGTGAACAACCGCTTTCCGCGGTCGGTGCGGGGGATGAGGATGGGGATGGGAGGGCCCGGAGGCTTCTGAGGCTCAGAGCGCCGGCGGGAGGCCCATCCCCATCCGGACGAGGCTGGAAGGAGTGAGGCCGTGGCGTGTCGGGGGTGGACGGAGCGGTTTCGCTGGACTGCTCCGAGCCTTTGCCTGAAGCCTTTTCACCAGCGCAGATCCCACCGCTTCACGGCTTCCGGGTGCGCAATCCGTTCAACACAGATCCAGGTTCACCTTCACTCCACTGTAACGGAGGGGGTGGGACTCGAACCCACATACCCTTGCGGGCAACGGTTTTCAAGACCGTCTCCTTACCAGTTCGGAACACCCCTCCTGCGAGAGAGCCGGGGCCGGCCCCCCAAGACCCTCCTCTGTCGCCTCCCGGTCAATGCCGGAATAGCCTCCGACCCGTGAAGACCATGGCGATCCCATGCTCGTCCGCCGCCTCCACCACCTCCTGATCCCGGACGGACCCCCCGGGCTGGACGATGCACCGAATCCCCGCGTCCGCGGCGGCGTCCACGCCGTCCCTGAAGGGGAAGAAAGCGTCGGAGGCCAGCGCCGCTCCCTCCAGCGAAAGCTCCTGCTCCCGGGCCTTCTCCACCGCCAGCCTGGAGGCGTCCACCCGGCTCATCTGCCCGGCGCCGATCCCCAACGTGGCACCTTCCCGAGCCAGAAGGATGGCGTTGGACTTCACTCCGAAAACGGCGGCCCAGGCGAACCGGAGGTCATCCCACTCCCGGGACTCCGGTCGGCGTGCGCTCACCACCTTCCACCCCTCAGGCTCCAGTCCGGTCCGGTAGAACGGAGGACGCGGAGGTGCTTGAACCAGGACTCCTCCATAGATCCCCCGGAGCACTCGACGTTCGGGAACCCGGCCGTGGGCCGCCATGAAGAGCGCGGGACCCCGGAGCTCGTCGAAGGCACCGTCTCGCTGTAGCCAGTCCATCCTGTCGCCGGTCACCGGCACGGCATCTCGAGGAACCGGGTCGGTGGGGAAGGTGAGAAGACGGATGTTCTTCTTCTTGGTCAGGACCTCCAGCGCCTGGGGCGAAAACGAGGGGGCCACGATGCACTCGATGAAGAGCTGGGACATGGCCTGTGCGGTGGGCTCATCCACCGGACGGTTCAACGCCACCACCGAGCCGAAGGCACTCACGGGATCCGTTCGCAAGGCCCGCTCGTACGCCTCCGTGAGGGTCTCCCCTACCGCGAGCCCACAGGGCGTGGTGTGCTTGATGATGGCCACCGCCGGTCGGTGGGAGAAGGCGAAGGGGGCGAGAGCCAGAAGCGCCCCGTCCAGGTCCAGGAGGTTGTTGAACGACAGCTCCTTTCCGTGATGCTGCTCCAGGCCTGCGATTCCGGCGGCGGGTGCACGCTCATGAATGTAGAACCCCGCCACCTGGTCGGGATTCTCCCCATACCGGAGGGATTGCTTCTGACGAAGGTGGGGGTGGAGACGTTGGGGAAGCGGAGCTTCCTCCGAAGCGGCTCCAGCGAGAAATCCGGCTACCACCTCGTCGTACCGCGAGGTGTGCCGGAACACCTTCACCGCCAGCTCCCTTCTCAACGCGGTGCCGTCCTCGTCCTCCGGGGCGGACCCGTCACCGTCCAGCGCCGCCAGGACCCGTGGGTAATCCTCCGGGTCCACCACCACCCACACGGAGCGGTGGTTCTTCGCCGCGGCCCGGATCATGGTGGGCCCGCCGATGTCCACCTGCTCCATGGCCTCGTCCACGGAGACCCCTCCCTCGTCCACCGTCCGCTGAAAGGGGTAGAGGTTCACAGCTACCAGGTCGATGGTCCCGTAGCCGAGCTCGTCCAGCGCCTGCAGGTCCCCCTCCACTTCTCGGCGGGCCAGGAGGGGACCGTGAATCGCCGGGTGGAGGGTTTTCACCCTCCCATCCATGATCTCCGGGTGTCCGGTGACGTCGGAGACGAGTGTGACGGGAAGGCCCGCTTCACTCAGCTTCCGAGCCGTCCCCCCGGTGGAGAGGATCTCCCAGCCTCTCTCCACCAGGCCTCGAGCGAGTTGCTCCACGTCCCTCTTGTCCGACACGCTGATGAGAGCTCTCCGCTGCGACATCGCGTCCGTTCTCCGTTCTCAGTATTGGAGTGTTGGGGGGGATACGTCCCGTCTGCCGCGGGGGCCACCTCGCTACCGGGGAAAGGCTCGTCGGATCTGGCGGCGAAGCTCGTAGTCCGGAGGGTCCAGGGCCAGAAGGAAACGCTCGGAGAACGGCTCCATGGGCTCCGGCGCGTCACCCTGGGCCAGTGCTCGGCAGAGCTGGTCCGCCGAGGCCGGGTAGAGAACGTGCTCCACGCCCAGCACCCGATCTGCCAGGGTCTCGGGGGTATCCCCGGGACAAACGGGCACGGGCCACTGGGCCAAGACGTCCCCTTGATCGTATTCCTCGTTGACGAAGTGTACCGTCACCCCCGTCACGCGGAGCCCACGAGCGAGAACCGCCTTGTGGATGCGCAGCCCGTACATCCCCTTACCTCCGAAGGCGGGAAGAAGGGCTGGGTGAACGTTCAAGATGCGACCGTCGAACCGTCGGGTTAGAGCCGGCGGGACGAGGCGAAGGTAGCCGGCCAGGAACACGGCCTGAATCTGGGCCGCCTCCAGGGCTTCCATGAGGTCGGACTCGCCACCGTCCTCGCCCTCGGCATCCACCACTGCGGTGGCTCGGCCGGCGGTCTGCGCCCGCTCCAAGGCCGGGATCTCGGGACGGTCACTCACCACGAGCTCGACCCGGTAATGGGCGTCCTCCTCCCGTTCGTGGTCCAGAAGGGCCTGGAGATTCGTCCCACTCCCGGAGGCGAAGACGGCTACCGGAACGGTCAAGCGAACCCTCCCCGAAACTGGGGGATCAGGAAGGGGTTGCCGGTCCGCTCCTCCCCCACCGTGGTCTCGGGTCCGTGACCGGTGAGGAGGCGCGTCTCATCCGGGAGGGTCAGGACCTCCTCCCGGATGGACTGGAGGAGCTGCTGGAAGTCTCCTCCAGGGAGGTCGGTGCGGCCGATGGAGCCCTTGAACACCACATCACCCACGAAGGCCAAGCCCTCCTCCTGGGCCACGAGGATCACGTGTCCCGGAGCATGCCCCGGCGCTTCCCGGACTCGGAGCTCCACGTTTCCGAAGCGGAAGAGCTGGGCATGGGCCAGCGCCCGGTCCGGGGGCGGCAAAGGACCTCGGAAGGGGATACTGAAGGCCTTGGCCTGATCCTCCGCTCGCGCATAGAGCGGCTGATCTCGTGGGTGAAGGTAAATGGGGGCCGGAGTCACCTTCCGGATCGCCGGGATCCCTTCCACGTGATCCAGGTGGGCATGGGTGAGGACGATGGCTTCGATCTCCATCTCCTCCTCCTGGATCCGCTCCGCCAGCCTGGGTGCCCAGGCTCCCGGGTCGATGACGATGGCCGCCCCCGTCTCCGGACAACGGGCCAGATACCCGTTCTCCTGGAACGGGCCCCCGGAGAACGTCTCGACCTTCACCGCCCGCGCCCCGGACGAACCCCCGAGGTCAGGAACACCCGCATCCCGAAGGCCGAACTCCCGCCTCCTCCAACTTCCGCTCCTCTTCGGTGGGCGCCTTCCACCCTCCCGAAAGCTCAAGCATCCGCCGAAGGGACGCCTCCGCCTTCACCCGAACGGACTCGTCCAGCTCCACCTCATGCTCCATGTGGTCCAGCGACCACGCCAACTTGGCCAGGGTGTTCAGCTTCATGTTCCCGCAGACGGCCGCGCCCGAGAGCGGGATGAAAGTCTTTCCTGGGAACCGGTTCCGAAGCTGATCCACCAACCCCCGTTCCGTGCCGAAGATCAGCTCGTCGTGTTCTTGCGCGAGCCGGACCATTCCGGAGGTGGAGGTCACCTCGTCCGCCCGTTCCAGGAGGTCCTGACGGGCCTCCGGATGCACCACGACCTTCGCGTTGGGGTGCTTTTCCTTTGCCCGCTCCAATTCCTCCAGGACCATGTCGTCGTGGACGTAACAGTAGCCCTCCCACGCCACGATGTTCTCCCGCCCCGTGCGGTCCTGGACGTAGTGCGCCAGGTTCCGGTCCGGGACGAAGAGGATCGTCCGGTCCTCGGGGATGGATTCCACCACCTGGACAGCGTTGGACGAGGTGCAGCAGATCTCCGCTTCCGCCTTCACGGCGGCGGTGGAGTTGACGTAGGCCACCACCGCAGCACCGGGGTGCTTGTCCTTCAGCTTCTGGAGAGCTTCCCGTGTGACGAAGTCCGCCATGGGACACCCGGCGCGAGGGTCGGGCATGAGGACGGTCTTTTCCGGTGAAAGAACCTTGGCCGTCTCCGCCATGAAGTGGACGCCGCAGAACACGATCACATCCGCGTCAGTCGCCGCCGCCTCCTGGGAGAGGCCCAAGGAGTCGCCCAGGAAGTCACTCACCTCCTGGATCTCCACTCTTTGGTAGTTGTGCCCCAGAATGACGGCGTTCAGCTCCCGCTTCCGCTGGTGGATCCTCTCCGTCAGTTCCTCACGGGAGAGCCCCGCATAGTCCAGGGTCGTCGCCAGAGGCTCTCGGGTCGTGGTGGTCATGAGACGGCCGTTCCTCCTCTCGAGGGGATGTTCGGGGCCTGCTTCATGGATGGGAGGGCGAAGGGTGATGAGGCGAGGTGCATCGAAGTGGAACTCAAGCCCGCGGAAGCCGGCCGCAGGCTCATCAGCAAGGTTCGTATGCGACCGGTCAGACGGCGAACGAGCTCCCGCATCCGCAGCCGCCGGCCGCCGAGGGGTTGGTGAAGCTGAACCCGGAGCCCATCAGGCTCTGAACGTAGTCGATCTGCACTCCTTCCAAATACTGGGCGCTGAAGGGATCCACGAAGATCCGGACCCCGTGAAGCTTCAGGATCTCGTCCTCCTCCTCGGGGGCGTCCTCAATGTTCAAGCCGTACTGGAACCCCGAGCACCCTCCCGGGAGAACGGCGACGCGAAGTCCCGCTTCCTCCCCGGCCCCGTGCTCCTTCATGAACTCCTGGATCTTTCCGATTGCCGTATCCGTCAGCTGAACCCGGATCGCCTCGGTGGCGTGTTCCATCGGACCTCCGTCAGGCCTCCCGGAGGAGGCGGTTGTGTGGCGAGCCCCCCGCACCCGTGCGAGGTTCAGGGGGGTCGTACCCCGTGTCACGGTGCTGGATCCCCGGCCTCCCGCACCGTAAGCGACACTGCACCGTGACAGTAGAGGAAGGTAGAAAGCGCCCATCAGGGGGTCAACCGAAGGGACCGTGTCCGGAGTTTCCCCGTTGCTTGACGCCACCAGCCCCAATTTCCCCTTCCAAAGGCCCATTAAGGGTCCACTCGCACCACTCCTGCGCCACCCCCGACGTGGCCGAAACCCCCAGCCCACAGAAATGGCGATCAAAGGCCTGAGCGGGGGTTCGGCGGCCAAGGAGCCCTCTCCGGTTGGTCGGCCCAGCTTCAGGAGTACCTGGAACTTCCGGAGCCGTCTATAGCTGGATCGCTGAAGAAGCCCCGAGACGGCGGCGTCAGCAGTCCCGGTGAACCTGGAAGCGGTGCAGGTACGGGACATCGAAGTCGTCGATGGTCACGCCCCAAACGTCGTCCAGCCCTGCGTGGAGAAGCTTGACCCGGGAGCTCCAGGGGATCGTGCTGCTGCGGCCTTCGTCGATCGCCACCACCCCGATCAGCTCCCCGGCCGAGTCGTAGACCTCCCATCGGGCCAGCCTCTCCCCGGTGAGCTCGCGCAGGAGCCGAATGGTGCCATCCTGGCCCGCCAGAACGTCGCGGACGGGCGGATGGCGATCCGGGGCCCAGAACGCCGCTCCCGCCTCCCTCCGCATGCGCTCCATAACCGGCGGGGGCCGCTGCGCCGTGCCTGGCTGATTCGCCCCGAAATCTCCCGCGTGCCATGCGGCGAAGGCTTCGCGCCACCAATCCTCTTCTGAGGCAGTCACGGGGATGGGCTCGTAGGGGATGGCCCGGTGCAACAGCGTGTCGCCTGAGCTTGCAACCTTCACAAGGCTGAAGTGCTCCCCGCCGGGCCCCGCATCGCCATCTCTAACCAGGACCACAGCCTCCCCGTCCGGTGTTGTGGCCCGAGCCGTCGCACTCGGATCCTCGAACTGCCGGAGCTTCATCGGATGCCGCTGATGTATCACACTCCCGTCGTCTCTCGCGACATCGATGAATCGACCCTCCCAATCCACAAAGGCCAGGGTATCGACGATCTCCCCCGTTTCCGAAAAACGGCGGATCGCCAAGGCGTCGTTCCCCACCGCGTACTGGCTCCAGTCAATGATCCCACGGCCCCCCAAGAATGTACCGTCTGCCAGCGGGACGCCCGGACCGAAGCGCGAACCTTCTTCGACGACCTCGACGCTGAAGCGTACCTGACGAAGGGGATCACCCTCGGGGTCGAAGAAGTTCGTCTTGTAGACGTCGTGGGCCCACAGGGTGTCGGCCCGCCAACCCACGCTACGGGCTCCCCATTCGAACTCTCCAGGACCCTGCCCGGCGCGCCCTACGGGGGGGAGCTGGTGTCCCTCCGGAGTGAAAACGGAAACCTCCGGCAACAGGGCCTCCGTCACGTAGACGGTCCCGTGGGGGCCCACGGCGACGTCGTGAATTCCGGAGAACGTCACCTCTCCGTCGATGGAACCCACGCGAAGGACTTCCTCGGGTTCCCACTCGAGGGAGCAGATCTCTTGAGCGGGAAGAGAGAGGAACTGCAGCCACCGCCGCCAGGAACAGGAGACGCAAAGGGCTTCGCATAGGGATTATCGTCCAGGCTCTCCTCGGGTCCGACCCCGAAGCTGGTGAACGAATCTCCGGACCTTCACAGAATCAAGAACACCAGGGTGAACGTACCCGTTCACGAGACTTGACGCACCTCCTCCTCCGACAATGGCGGGAGCGCCCCCCGCTGTCGGCTGCCCCAGCTTCAGGAGTTCCTGGAGCTACCGGAGCCGTATCTGCCGTATCGGTGAGGGGGGCTACTCCAGTCCAAGGAACCGGCCCAGGGCCTCACTCACCCTCCGCATAGTGGCCGCGTCCAACGTACCGAGCCGCCGACCCAGCTTCGCCCGAGGGACGGTCTGCACTTTGTCCACCATGACCTGCGATGGGCGGCTCAAACCCGTCTGGGGGCCCGCCTCCAGGGGAATCCGAAGCGGAGGTGCGTCCCGTAGCTCGCTGGTGATGGGAAGGATGGTGGCGGAAGGAAGCGCCTCGAACACGTCGTCCTGAATGAGGAGTGCAGGACGAGGCTTCCCGTACGCGCGAGGGAGAACGGCGGTTACGATGTCCCCCCTCCTCATTCCTCTTCCCGCCAGATCCATTCCTCGGCGAAATCCTCCATGGTCGCCTCCAAGGCCCGGAGGTGCTCCGCTTCCGCGCTCGTGGAATCCTCGGCCTCTCGGGCAAGCGCCGATGCGGCACGGCGTGCTTCCACCTCCCAGGCGCGCCGTTCCCTCTCTTGCAGGTAGGACTCCACCGCCTCTCTGATCACCTGGCTCACGGCCTTGTCCTGCTCAGCGGCGGCCCTGGCCAGGGCCTCCTTTTGGCCCTTCGCCAAACGGAAGTTGACGTTCTCCTTCGCCTCGTCGGACATGACCGTCTCCCTGGATGGACGCTTCGCCATGCAGAATGTAATGCAGAGTGAGGTGGTCG
Source organism: Gemmatimonadota bacterium (assembly GCA_007127575.1). Taxonomy (GTDB): domain Bacteria; phylum Gemmatimonadota; class Gemmatimonadetes; order Longimicrobiales; family Gaopeijiaceae; genus SKZC01. The sequence continues at coordinate 378 of SKZC01000431.1, read as the reverse complement.
ACCAACTCCGTATCGCATGTGAGAGCGCAAGATTCACCGCCTGCGCGATGACGGGACCGCTGAACTCGGCGGGGTTCCGCATGGCCGCCGTTCGCCGGACTCACCGGACTCGCCGAACCGTCCCCCGCCGCGCCCCACCCCACACACCCCAAAAGCCGAAGGGCCCGGCGGGATCGTCCCACCGGGCCCCCTGGAGCTCGCTCGAGCTCTGTGGCACTCCATCTATGTCATCAGCCGAGGTCTGCGTGATCCGCCGAAGTCGGCTGCTGGGTGACTCCGAACCTCCGTTCAGACCTGCCAGCTGGGGGCGGAGGCGTAGCGGTTCTCTTTTCGGTGCTCTACCGGGTGCTCCCTGCCCCGAACCTGGTTCAGGCCGTT
>SKZC01000237.1 GCA_007127575.1 Gemmatimonadota bacterium | reverse complement strand
TCCCTCACCGTGGACCCTTCAGGTCCGTCCCCGGGGGTCGGTGCCTCTCATGGCGGCGGGGGGCGCCCTCCTCCTGGCCGGGGCCGTCATCGGCGGAGACGCCGGGACGCTGATCATGGTGGGTGGGGCAGGGGTCTTCGCCTGGGGCGTCTACCTCCACTTCTGACGTCGCGATCCCGGCGTCACGGCGCCCCGCTACCCCTTCCGCGGTGGACCACCCGGGGAGGGAGGGGATTGGATCCGGTACGTAAACGTCACCATCCAGTCGGGGTAGTCCGGGACGAGTTCCCGCATGGCCGCCAGGACTCTCTGCCGGAGCGCACCTTCCAGGAGGCCCTGTTGCCCGGGCCAGGTGCGGAACCGGATCCGGAGGTACCGCCATCCCTCCGCCCCCGCCCTCTGGATGGCATGGATACGAGGCTCACCCAGGATGACCCCTGAGTGCTGGGCACGGAAGCTCCGAGTGAGCCGCTCCAGGGTCGAGGTCACGTCCGCCTCCTCCACTCCAGGCGGGATCTGAACGTCCAGAAAGGTTCGGACGTATCCGAGCCGATAGCGGCCGATGGTGGCGATGTTGCGGTTGGGAACGAAGACCGTGGTGCCCACGAAGGTGGTGAGGGTGGTGAACCGAAGGCCGATCCGCTCCACCCGGCCCATCTGCCCCGAAACCTCCACCAGCTCCCCCACATCCACCGCATCGGAGAAGATGAGGGTGAGCCCGGTGACGATGTCCTGAACCAGCCCCTGGGTACCGAAACCCACGGCCAGGCCGATGACGGTGGCGGATGCCAGGTACTGACCCAGGGTGATGGGGGTGAGCTCGCGCAGGAGGAAGCCCAGAGCCAGGAAGTAGATGGTGAAGGTGAGGGCGCTCACCACCAGTCCCGTCACCGTGGCCACCTTCGGTCCTCGTCTCGCCGCGAGCCGGCCCGCCAGCCCCGGAGCGTCGGCGGGCATCAGGATCCACTCCCCCAGGCGACGGATCCCCTGGACCAGTCCATGGGCCGCTAGAGCCACACCCCCGATGGCCATGAGGCGCCATGCGGTTGGCAGTGCTCGAACCCAATCCAAGAGAGCGTCCACTGGGTATCCAGGTGGAGGTGACCGAAGGCTGGAAGGTACGGGAGGTCGGGTGCGGCGGCCATCCGTTCGTACGTCCAGTCACGTGAATCTCAGGGGGCAAGGGGCGGCACTCTTCGGTCTCGAATCTTTCTCCATCCGCCCCTCGTAGGGACCGACACGTCGAGAGGGGCGCGGGTGGGGGACGCACGTGCGCTGCCCACCTGCGGTCCTTCGTCCGAAATCTCCGTGAGAACGAGCAGACATCATGTGGCGACGAAAGAAGTTGGCGTTCGGTCTGGGAGGGGGCGTCGTCCTCCTTCTGGTCGCAGTGGTCGGGATCCAGGGTTCCCGGGAAGTCGGTGTGGAAGTCCGGGTGGAGGAGGTGAGGGAACGCAACCTCACCTCCACGATCACGGCTACGGGGATGGTCCGGGCACGGCGCCAGGTGAACATCTCCTCCGACGAGATGGGTCGGGTCGTGGAGCTTCCGGTGGAGGAGGGGGATGACGTGGAGGTGGGGGAGGTTCTTCTCCGCCTGGACCCCGCCCAGATCCAGGCGTCGGTGGCCCGGAGCCAGGCTGCCCTGAGCCAGGCGGAGGTCCAGGTGTCCCGGGAGGAAGCCGCACTTCTCCAGGCCCGGAGGGAGCGGGAGCGCCTCGAGGCCATGCAGGCCATGAACCCGGGGATGATCAGCGGGCAGTCGCTGGAGGACGCCGAAACCCAGGTGGGGGTCCAGACCTCCCTCCACCAGGCGGCCATCCACAATGTGGAACAGGCCCGGGCCAACCTGCAGGAGGCTCAGGACCGCCTCTCCAGAACCACGGTTCGGGCTCCTATGTCCGGTCGGATCACCCGCCTGAACATCGAAGAGGGAGAGATGGCCGTGGTGGGGACCATGAACAACCCGGGAAGCCTCCTCCTCACCATTAGCGACCTGTCGGTGGTGGAGGCCGTGTTGGCAGTGGACGAGGCCGACATCCCCAGGGTCTCGGTGGGGGACTCGGCGGTGGTGGAGCTGGACGCCTACCCGGGACGCAGTCTTGCGGGGCACGTGGTGAAGACGGGGCAGTCTGCCATCGGGACGAACCCGGGTCAGGGCCGTTCCCCCTCCCAGGAGCGCACCTCGGTGGACTACGAAGTGGTCCTCACCCTCCTCGACCCTCCGGAGCTTCTCCGACCCGATCTTTCTGCCATGGCGGAGATCATCGTGGATTCCCGGACCCGAGTACCGGCGGTCCCCATCATCTCCGTGGGAATCCGGGACCGGGAGCTGGACGAAGGGACGGAGGACGAGAACTCGGAGCTGGGGGAGGGAGAGGGGTTGGAGGTGGAGGAGGGGGTTTTCGTTCTCCGGGACGGTCGTGCCGTCTGGCAGCCCGTGGAGCTGGGGATTACAGGCCGGGAGTACTTCGAGGTCCTCTCCGGGGTGTTGGTGGGGGACACGGTGGTGAGCGGACCGTACCAGACGGTCCGTGAGCTCGAGGACGGGGATCCGGTCCGGTTGGCCGGAACGGCGACGTCCGGAACCCGATGACAAGGGACGTCGCCGGAGCAGAGGCCTGACCGTGGAGATCCGGGAGGGGATCCGGCTCGCGTGGACGCAGATCCGCCAGGAGAAGCTGAAGAGCGCGTTCAGCCTCTTGGGGGTCTCCATCGGGGTGATGTTCCTCATCGTCGTGGTGAGCGTGGTGGAGGGGATGGACCGCTACATCTCCGAGGACTTCTCCCAGCAGATCTACGGGGTGAACACCGTCCAGGTCCGGCGCTTCCCCAGCGTGCAGATCGCCACCAGCCCCGAGCAGTTTCGGGAGTGGACTCGCAGGGTCCGGCCTACCACAGGTGAGGCCCACGCCATCGCCGAGGCCCTCACCGTCCCCGCCAGGGTGGGAGTGGAATCGTCCAGCACGGTGGAGCTTCGGACCGACGAAGGTCGCCGTGCGGAAGGAGTCCAGCTCTCCTCCATCTCGCCCGAGGTTCTCCAGATCCGCTCACTGGAGGTGGAGCGGGGCCGTCCCTTCGCGGCCCAGGAGGCGGCCCGGGGGATTCCCGCGGCCATCCTGGGCGTGTCGGTGGCGGAGTCCCTCTTTCCGAATCTGGATCCCCTGGGACAGCGGATTCGCATCCGGGGATTTCCCTACCGGGTGGTGGGAGTTCTGGAAGAGCAGGGGACCCTCCTGGGGGTGACCTTGGACAATCAGGTTCTGATCCCTGCGGCCTCCCGCGTCGGCCGGGTGTACACGGATCGACCCGGGGCCGTGGGTCAAATCGTGATCCAGGTCCTGGATCCAGGGGACGTCCGCACGGCGCAGCTCGAAGCGGAAGCGGTCCTCCGGGCCATCCGGGGGCTCCGGCCCGACGAACCGAACGACTTCGTTCTGGAAACCGCCGACGAATCCCTGGCCTTCTGGGACCGCATCGCCACCATCCTCTTCCTGGCCCTCCCGGGTCTCGTGGGGATCTCCCTGGTGGTGGGCGGCCTCGTGATCATGAACATCATGCTGATGTCCGTCCTGGACCGGACCCGGGAGATCGGGCTCAGGATGGCCCTGGGGGCCAGGCGGAGGGATGTTGTGACTCAGTTTCTGGTGGAGTCCGCGACCCTCTCCGGTGCTGGGGCGGTGGCCGGGGTCGTCGTGGGACTGGCTCTCACCGCCCTGGTGCGGACCGCTACCCCGCTTCCTGCGGCTGTAGCGGTTCACTGGGTCACTCTGGGGGTCCTCCTCGGGGTCCTGGTGGGAGTGGTGGCCGGCGTGTACCCGGCGTTCCGGGCCGCCAAGCTGGACCCGGTGGAGGCGCTTCGCCATGAGTAACCTGGTGCGCACCCTGGGGCGATTCGTCTATGGGGTGGGGGAGGGGGTCAGGATCGGCCTCGAGTCCATCCGGGCCAACCTCTTCCGCTCCGGGCTCACCATCCTGGGGGTGGCCATCGGGGTGGGGGTGGTGGTGATCATGGCAGCCCTCATCACGGGAATTCGAGGCTCCATCCAGGAGGGAATCGAAGGGGCGGGCCCCAGGAACTTCTGGGTGACCCGTGTGGATCTGTCCGATGTCCAGCTCGTCCAGACCGGACTTCCGGCCTGGTGGGACCGTCCCCCCATCACCGCCGAGGAAGCCCGGAGGGTGCGGGAGCTTCCCCTGGTCCGGGACGCCGTTGTGAGCATCGGCCTCCAGGACCCGGGCGGGGAGGGTGGTATCACTCTGGAGGTGGGAGGGACCCGGGTTATGGGGGTCACCGGGTTCGCGGAATCCTCCTCCTGGCCCGAGTACCGACAGGGAACCTTCCTAAAGGGACGCAACTTCCACCCTGCCGAGGTGGATGAGCGCCGGGGCGTGGTGGTCATCAGCCGGCGGCTCGCCCAGGACCTCTTCGGGGAACAGGATCCGGTGGGGCGTCGGGTACGGGCCACGGCCGGGCCGGGTGGGGTCGTCCCCCTGACGGTGGTGGGGGTCATGGAACCCGCGGAAAACCTCTTCGCCGAGCAGTCCGGGCACATGGCCATCGTCCCCTACACCACCGCCCTCCGACGAATGAAGGTGTCAGGAGATTGGGGGGAGATGATCGTCGTCCCCCGGGACGGGGTTTCCCTGGAGCGGGTGGAAGACCAGGTCATCGGACTCCTTCGCACTTTGAGGGGCCTGGCTCCGGCCGAGTCCAATGATTTCTCGCTCCTGCGTTCCACCCAGCTCATGGAGCTCTTCGATCGGTTTACCGCCGTCTTCTTCATTGTGATGCTGGCCCTCTCCTCGGTGGGGCTCCTGGTAGGCGGGGTGGGCGTGGTGGGCATCATGCTCATCTCCGTCACCGAACGGACCCGGGAAATCGGGATCCGGAAGTCTCTGGGTGCCACCCGTGGGGAGATCCTCTGGCAATTCCTGGTGGAAGCCGCCGTGCTCACCCTGCTGGGCGGAGCGGTGGGCCTGGGCCTGGGTGTCGGAGGGGCCACACTCACCGCTTCCCTCCTCCCGATCCCCGCCGCCATCCCCCTCTGGGCCGTGGCGGCTGCGCTGGGGATGGCCGCCATCACCGGAATGCTTTTCGGGCTCCTCCCTGCGGTTCGCGCCGCTCGGATGGAGCCGGTGGAGGCCCTTCGGCACGAGTCATAGCGGGAGTCCTGGAGGCCTCGCGACTTGAGATTCCGCCGCTCACCCCTCAAGGCTGTACCCTGCAGCCCAGACGCATCCTGGTGCACGGAAATGTACGGGGTGCGGGGACTTTTGCTGAATAGATATGCAAATGTAGCTCCGTGCCCGTGCAAAGGATTATAAGGGTATAGTCAGACACCACAGTTGCTGTGGGAGCTGTGCAGGCCGGGCTCGGAGAGGGGAAACAGATCCGCCTCCGCGGGACCTCCAGCGTCTCCATGACGCATCAGCCCATCATCTACGTGGACGGGGTCCGGATGATGGATGGTGGCTTCCCGGCCGTTCGTACGCCCGGTATGGTCCAGGGCCGGGGTCCACACCTAACGCTAGGCCCCCTGCACAACCTGAGCCCGAATGACATTGAGCGGATCGAGGTCATCAAGGGCTCCGTAGACACCACATCTCCGGCCCCCACGATGAGGACTTCTGGTCCCCGAACCTGGGGACTCTGTGCGCCTCCGGAGCGCCTACGGCCGCTCGGGCCGGGCGCCCGGGACCTTCGACGCCGTTCGGACCTGGAATCCCGTGGGCTACATCGGACGGCCCGCCTTCCAGCGGGCCGTGGAGAACTTCACCCAGGCATTGAGTTACCCCGCCGCCTCCGCCGAGCAGCACGCCGCGTACGCTGGACGGGCCACGGCCCACCTGTGGCTGGGAAACTGGAGTGACGCCCTCGCGGATCCTCGACAGGTTTCGGACGACTTCCAACTCGTTGCGGAGATAGACGACTCCGAGTCAGGTCTGTACAACTGCATCTGGGAAGCCACCAGTAAGACGTTCCGGTCCCATACCGTCTGGTTCACCTGGTATGAGGATTCCTACGCCGAGACGGGAGATCCTCGCATACCCTGGGAGGTGGATCCCGACTTCAGCGTGGCGGTGGGAAGTCTCTCCGGGTTACCGGGGGGCTCGGTCCCCTATCTGCCCCAGCGGAAGTACACGTCCCGCACGGATGACACACCCCTGTCCAGCGGCTGGGAGATGCGCCTGGTGGAGGCTGAGGCCATCCTCCAGGGTGCCGGATTCGGGAGCTGGCAGGAGGCCATGGACATCCCGAACTGGGAGGATCCATCCCATCCGGGGCACACGCCCCTCTTCATCGATTGGCCGAGAGGCCCCCCCTGCTTCGACAGCCCATCGTCGGAGCGGGACCGGAACCCCAACGTACCTACCATCGGCGGGTGATTTCGGACCCCCAGCCCGGGGTAAAGGGCTGAGGTGTAGCGGAGGAGGTGGGGAGGGTCGTAGGTCGGCCCTTCCCGCCTCTTCTCGCGAGTGGGGTGGATGTGTGGGGGGAGAGGTCGGAGTCCGGACTACCAGTTCAGGGGGAAGGAGAGCCGGTCCGTGAGGAGCTCGGGGCCGTCGTCCGTCGCGCGCTGTCCCCGGTCGTCGCCGGACTCGAAGAGGAGGTAGAGGATCCCGCCCACTGCCGCCGCCGAGCCCCCCAGGAGAAGCGCCGTCCGCACCGTAATTGAAAGATGGCGGGGACCTCCAGGTGCAGCCATGGCCGTGGCGGAGGGGTGATGGGGCGAGGAGGCCCCGCGCGGGCCGGCGAACAGCTCGTGTGACCCGGCTCTCTCTTCACCCCCCGGCGATGGCTCCCACCACCCTGAAGACCCGCTCACCCCGGACCACCGGCTCGGGGAGCGGGGTGTCCGGGCGGTGGTGGGATATATCCTCCCCACAGGTGAAGTACCGCAGAAAGTCCCGGCGCTCCCCGGACTCATGGTCCCGGATGGTGCCCGCCAGCATTGGGTAGCTCGCCTCCAGGGCGTCCAGCGCGTCGGAGATGGTGGCGGGGCCGTCCACCTCGACCTGCACCTCTCCCTCTACTCCCGCCAGGTTCCGAAGGTGGGCCGGAAGGGCGATGCGGACCGGCGTCACGGGACCGTCTGCACTTCCACCGAGAGGATCCGTGGGAGGCCCTCCGCCACCGCTTGCCATTGATCTCCGCCGTCGGGAGAAGCGTAGAGATGTCCCCCCGTGGTTCCAAGGTACACCCCGGCGGGATCCAGGGAATCCACCGCCAGGGCGTCCCGGAGGATGTTGTGGTAGAAGTCGTCCTGAGGAAGGCCCCGCGTGAGGGCCTCCCACTCGCCACCGCCGGTCCGGCTTCGGTAGACCCGAAGCTTCCCCTCCGGAGGGTAGTGCTCGGTGTCGCTGAGGATGGGCACCACGTAGAGGGTCTCGGGCTCGTGGGGATGCACGGCGATGGGAAAGCCGAAGTCCGAGGGCAGGTTCCCGCTCACTTCCGTCCAGGTGGCGCCGGCGTCGTCGCTCCGGCATACGTCCCAGTGTTTTTGCATGAAGACGGTGTCCGGATGTGAGGGGTGCAGGGCCATCTTGTGCACGCAGTGCCCCACGGGAGAGGCCGGCTCCGGTAGAAAGTCGGATTCCAGCCCTCCAGTGGCCACCTCCCAGGAGGCGCCTCCATCGTCGCTTCGAAAGGCACCGGCGGCGGAGATGGCCACGTAGATGCGCTGAGGATTCTCCGGGTCCAGTAGGATGGTGTGGAGGCAAAGGCCCCCGGCTCCCGGCTGCCAGTGCTCACCTGAGCCGTGGGTTCGGAGTCCGGGTAGCTCCGTCCAGCTCGCGCCCCCGTCCCTGGAGCGGAAGAGGGAGGCGTCCTCCACCCCTGCATAGACCGTGTCCTGGTCGTGGGGGGAAGGGAGGAGGTGCCAGACCTTCTTGAATTCCCAGGGAGCCGGAGAGCCGTCGAAGGTCCGGTACGTGCCCACCTCTCCTTCATAGGCGAACTCGTTTCCCATCGGCTCCCAGCTTCGCCCTCCGTCCAGGGACCTCTGCACTACCTGGCCGTGCCAATCCGTCCATTGGGAGGCGTAGATCCGGTCCGGATCCATGGGGGACCCGTTCATGTGCATCACCACCCAACCTCCGAAGTGGGGGCCGTCCACCGTCCAATCCCGACGGGACCTGTCCGAGGTGATGATGAACCCGCCCTTCGCCGTACCTACGAGAATCCTCACGCCCTCCATACCTCACCTCCGCAGTCGGGCCCCCGAAGGGGCGAGTGGTTCGGCCGGCCCCCCCGGAGGGGCCGGGGGCTCACATCATGCCTTCCCTTCCTCCTTGGGGTCGACACCGCGGGCCCGAGGTTCCCCCACGGGTCCGGGGCGGTGCCACCCTCCTCGGTCTACTTGGTCCTGCACCTCTCGCCAGGCGGGGTAGGCGGCATCCAGCTTCCGTCGTCCTTCCGCAGTGAGCTGGAGCGGACGCGTCCGGGCGTCCGAAGCCTGGACCGCCTCGATCCAACCGTTTCGTTCGAGAACGCCGGCGCTTCGGGTGAGGGAGGTCCGTTCCAGCCCCAGAGTTTCCGCCAGCTCCCCCACCGGCGTCGCTCCCTTCAGCGACAGGGCGGCCAGGATGGTGAACTGGGTGGCCCTGAGTCCGTGCTCCCGGAGCCGCTCCTCGTAGAGCCGGGTAAGCTCGCGTGCTTCCCGTCTCGCCCTGAGACAGTGGCATTCCCGGGTTCGCCAAAGCT
>SKZC01000359.1 GCA_007127575.1 Gemmatimonadota bacterium | reverse complement strand
TGGCGCCGGATACGGACGCCCGAACCCGGGTGGGCCTCCAGGAGGAGTCTGCCCGCCGTCTCGGCCGGTGGCGGATCCTGGAGCTGCTGGAATTCGGTGGGGAGCTTAGGGCGCGGCCCGTCTCCGTGGGCTTCGACGAGCCGGTGGACGCGGTGGCGTCCCGGCTTGCGGGCTCCCAGGACGGCGAGGACGAAGGGGAGGTGTTAGAGCTCCACAGCGTCCTCCAGGTGGTGGCCCGGGCTCGCCACGACCTGAATAACCCTCTCACCGCCGCCATGGCCGAGATTCAGCTCCTGCTCATGGACATCGACCAGGAGTCGGAGGCGGGCCAGGGGCTCGTCTCCGTCCAGCGTCAGTTGGAGCGGATCCGGGATATGGTGGCAGAGCTTCGGAGCCTCAAGCCCCCGCGGAACGAGGCGTGACGGAGAGCCGGGCCGGAGGGCCCTCCTCTTCTCCTATTCAGGCCATCCGTCCCACTTTCCGGCGGCGGAGGGAGGGCGGGGGAGCCTTCTCCCAGGCGGACCTTCTCCGCTGGGTCTACATCGGCCGCCTGACTCTGGCCACGGGCATCATCCTGGCGGCACTCTTCGTCTGGGGCCAGGCCCGGCCGGAAGAGACCTTCGTGGCCACCACCGTCTTTCTGACGGCAATCCTGGTCACCGCAGGCGGCTTCTGGTACACGCACGTCCTGGCCCGGGACCCCGGCCGGAACTTCCTCTACGGCCAGATCGTCTTTGACGTGCTCGCCGTCTCCGCCATCGTCTGGGTGACGGGAGGGGGCCAGAGCAACTTCGTTTGGATCTACATCCTGGTCATCAGCGCCGGAGCCCTCCTCCTCCCCCTGCAGGGGGGAGTGCTCATCGGAATCCTGGCCAGCATCCTCTACTTCGCCGTCATCGTCTGGGGGCACTCCGAGACCCTTACCGGGGGGGTGCTCCTCCAGCTCGGCCTCTTCACCATGGTGGCGTTGGTTACGGGGCTCCTGGGGGACCGGCTCCGCCGTGCGGGGCTGGCCCTGGGAGCCGTGCAGTCCGAGCTCCGGCTCCTCCAGATGGACACCGGCGAGATCCTGGACAGCATCGCCACCGCCATCCTCACCGTGGACGGCGACGGCCGGGTGGCCTACATGAACCCCGCCGCCGAGGGGCTCTTGGGGCTTCGAGGGGAGGAGTGGATCGGGGAGCCCCTGGCCCGGGTGGTGGAAAAAGCGGCACCGGACCTGGCCACCGTGGTGCGTCGCTCGCTGGAAGAGGGGCAGGCCCTCTCCCGTCAGCGCGTCGCCGCACGCCGCGGGGGAGAGGATCGCTCCCTGGGCGTGAGCACCACGGTGCAGTCCGGGGAGGACGGTCCCCGCTCCGTCACCGCCATCTTCCAGGACATCACGGACCTGGAGCGGATGGAGGCGTTGAACCGGCGGAACGAGCGGTTGGAGGCGGTGGCGGAGCTCAGCGCGGCCATGGCCCACGAGATCAAAAATCCCCTCTCCTCGATCCGGAGCGCCGTGGAGCAGTTCACGCATCCCAGGTTGGCGGGGGACGACCGTGAGAGGTTAACCGGGATGGTTGTGCGGGAATCGGAGCGGCTCAGCCGGCTCCTTTCCGACTTCATCGACTTTTCCCGGCTCCAGATCGGCCGGGTGGAGGCCGTGGACCTCCGGGAGCTGGTCCGGGAGTGCGTCTCGGTGGTCCGGCAGCACCCCGACGCCACTGAACGGGACGTGGACGTGGGCATGACGGGGGGGGATGGGGAGCTTCGGGTCCACGCGGACCCGGATCTCCTTCACCGGGCCGTCTTCAACCTGGTCCTCAACGCCGTCCAGTTCTCTCCGGATGGGGGGACGGTGGAGGTGGAGGTGGCGGACCTCCGGACGGAGGCCTCCCGGGGAGGGGCCGCCCGGGTGGCGGTGGAGGATCCGGTCCGGGTGAGCGTCCGGGACTCGGGGCCCGGGGTGGCGCCGCAGGACGTGGGACGCATTTTTGATCCGTTCTATACCACTCGAAAGGGAGGGAGCGGGTTGGGATTGGCGGTGGTCCATCGGTCGGTGGAGGCCCATGATGGGGCGGTGCTGGCGTCCCTCCGACCCGAGGGGGGCTCCGAGTTCCAGATCTACCTCCCCGCCGGCCCACCGGAGGCGGAGAGGACCGAGGAGGTGGTGGGGTGAGCGAAGGGCAAACGAAGATTCTCCTGGTGGATGACGAGACCGGGATACTGGAATCGCTCCAGGTCCTTTTTCGCAGCGAGAACTACGACGTGGCGGTGGCCCAGGGGGGAAAGGAGGCGCTGGAGCGGCTGGAGGAGGAGCGGCCGGATATCGTCCTCTCCGACATCCGGATGCCCGGTGTCTCCGGCCTGGAGGTGCTGTCCAAGGCCCGGGAAGTGGACCCCGAGATGGCCGTGGTGCTCATGACGGCCCAGGCTTCTCTCCAGAGCGCGGTGCAGGCGGTGAACCAGGGGGCGTACCACTACCTGCAGAAGCCCTTCGCCAACGACGAGCTTCTGGCCATCTGTTCCCGGGCCGTGGAGGCTCGGCGCCTGAAGGTGGAAAACCGGGCCCTGAAGAAGGAAATCCGGCGGCGCAGTCGGGACTGGGGGGCCAGGCCCGTGGGTCGGAGCCGCGCCTTTCAGGAGGTTCTGGAGATGGTGGAGACGGTGGCCCCTACCGAGTCCACCGTCCTCATCACCGGAGAGAGTGGAACGGGGAAGGAGGTCCTGGCCCGCTACCTGCACCAACTCTCCGACCGGGCCGACGGTCCCTTCTTCTCCATCAACTGCGGGGCCCTTCCGGAGAGCCTCCTGGAGAGCGAGCTCTTCGGTCACGTGAAGGGCGCCTTCACCGGGGCCGTCAAAGACAAGGACGGGCTCCTGGTGGCCGCCAGGGGAGGGACCTTCTTCCTGGACGAGATTGCGGAGATGTCTCCCCAGACCCAGGTGAAGCTGCTCCGGGCCCTCCAGGAGCGGGAGGTGACTCCCGTGGGATCCACCGAGCCCGTGGACGTGGAGGTGCGGATCGTGGCCGCCACGAATCAGGAGCTGGAGGAAGCCATCCGGAAGGGGGGATTCCGGAGCGACCTCTACTACCGGCTCAATGTCATCTCCCTCCACCTCCCTCCCCTCCGGGACCGGAAGGAGGACATCCCCATCCTGGCCCGGCACTTCCTCTCCCGGAACGCCGGAGAGGAAGGGGAGGGCTTGACCCTATCCGAGGAGACGTTGGAGGTCCTGACCCGGTACCCCTGGCCCGGAAACGTCCGCGAGCTGGAGAACGCGCTGGAGCGGGCCGCCATCCTGGCAGGCTCCCAGGGGATCGTCCGCTCCGAACACCTTCCGGAGCGGATCACGGAGCCGGAGCCCCCCCGGCTCGCCTCTCAGGAAGCCCCTCCCAACCCCACTCTGGAGGTCATCGAGCGGGCCTACATCGAATGGGTGCTCCGGGCGGAGGAGGGGAACAAGAGCCGTGCGGCGGAGGTGCTGGGTATCGACCCCTCCACCCTCTACCGGAAGATCCAGCGTTACGGCCTCTCCGAATCGTGAGCGGGGAGAAAGAGTCCCCTATCCCGGCGCCCCGGCCCTGGCGTCCCGGCCCCTCCGGCCGTCCCTCTCCCCCGGAACCGGAGCTTCCCTGGGACCGGGTGGTCCTCTCCGTGGTGGTTCCCGTATACAACGAGGAGGCCACGGTCGAGGAGCTCCTCCGCCGGGTCCGGGAGGTGCCCCTCCGCATCGAGCTGGTGGTGGTGGACGACGGCTCCACCGACGGCACCCCGGAGCTCCTGTCCCGCCTCGAGGAGGAGGAGCTGGTGGACCGGCTCATCTTGCATCCGGTGAACCGGGGGAAGGGCGCCGCCCTCCGCACCGGCTTCGCCTCCGCCACCGGGGATGTGGTGGTGGTACAGGACGCCGACCTGGAGTACGATCCCTACGAATTCCCGGTCCTTCTGGAGCCCATCCTCCTGGGGTGGGCCGACGCGGTGTACGGCTCCCGGTTCCTGGGAGGCCCCCACCGGGTCCACCTCTTCTGGCATATGGTGGGTAACCGGGTCCTCACCTTCCTCTCCAACGTCTTCACGGATCTGAACCTCACGGACATGGAGACCTGCTACAAAATGGTTCGCCGGGACCTGCTGGACACCCTTCCCCTCACCCGGGACCGATTCGGAATCGAGCCCGAGCTCACCGCCCGTCTTGCCCAGGCGGGGGCCCGGATCTACGAGCTTCCCATTACCTACCGGGGCCGTTCCTACTCCGAAGGGAAGAAGATCGGGTGGAAGGACGGGGTGGCCGCGCTCTGGCACATCCTCCGGGCGAACCTCTTCCCGCCAAAGGCCGGTCGGTGGAGCCCTCCCGAGGTGGATCCGTGGGATGAGACCGTTTCTTGACACGCTCCAACGCGGTTCTTAGTCCTAACCGCCGACTCGACCCCCGCAGGCCCCGAGGAGCCATCTGCATGCTGACGCCTACTCGTACTCTCGTAGAGAGAAGCCCGTTCACTGTGGCGTGGGTCGTTCCGGTCGCCTTCCTTCTGTTGGTGGCCTGCGGAGACGATCCCACCGGAACGGAGCCGGACCCGGCCATCGGTCTTTCCGTCTCCCCCGAACAGGTGGAGGTGGAGCCTGGAGGTACGGCTTCGGTGACGGTGGAGGTGGCCCGGACGGACTTCGAGGGCGCGGTGACGGTGGGAGTGAGCGGTCTCCCCTCCGGGGTGACGGCCTCCTCACTCACCCTGGACGGTGGATTGGCCGTGGAGACGGCCACCCTGGAGCTTGATGCGTCGGCGGACGCACCTGCCGGAACGGCCTCGGCCACCGTGGAGGCCAGCGCTTCCGGAGTGTCCGCGGTGACGGCCTCGCTGGAGGTGAGCGTTCTCCCCTCGGGGAACTTCTCCCTCTCCCTGGAGCCCGAGTCCCTGGAGCTCCAGCAGGGCGGGTCGGGAGAGGTGTCGGTGTCCATCTCCAGGAGCGGAGACTTCGAAGGGGAGGTGGCCCTCTCCGTGGAGGACCTGCCCTTCGGGGTTGCCGGTGCCTTCGAGCCCGAGGCCACCGACGGGGAGAGCTCCACCCTCACCCTGCAGGCGGCCGACGGAGCAGAAGTCGGCTCGGCCAACGCCACCGTCACCGGCGAGGCTACGGAGCTGGGCACCCGGGAGGTGAGCCTGGGGATTGAGGTCACCGAGGCTCCCGACGCTCAGACCGTGAGCTTCGGCTTTTGCGAGTCCTCCGGCCTTCCGCAGTGGTTCGCGGTCCAGGACGGGGATGGGGACTGGCAGCGGGTGGAGCCCGAGGTGGCGACCCAGACGGAGCACGAGTACGTCTTCGAGCTGGAGTCCGGGCGAGGAGGCATCGCCTGGTTCGGTGCCGAGCCCGGTGCCGATGCGGAGCTCCACCTCTTCTACGGCTCCGCGGAGGAGCTGGGACACGGCATGGCGTGCGAGCCCGAGGAGAGTCCCCTCCGCACCGTCTCCGGTGCCGTGGTGGGCGTGGACGCGCAAGCCGGCGAGATGGCGCAGGTGAGCCTGGGGGGGCAGCACGCCGACATGCCTTCCGCGGGCTCCGGCGGCTTCACCATCGAGCACGTCCCCCAGGGCCCCCAGGACCTCCTGGCCGCCCGGGTGCGGATGGAGGGGATGGGGACCGGGGAGCCCAGCAGCCGTGTGGACCGCCTGTTGGTCCGGAGAGGAGTGGATCCGCCGGAGGGAGAGCAACTGGACCGGGTCGACTTCGACTCCGAGGAGGCCTTCGATCCGGCGGAGGCGGAAGTCGCGCTGGAGAACCTGAACGGAGAGACCGGGTTCGTGAACGTCCAGATCGTGACGGCCGCCGGACAGCTCGCCGTGCCCAGCTTCGACTTCAGCACCGATGCGGTCCGGAGCTACCAGGGGCTTCCCACGGAGCGTCAGACCTCGGGCGATGCCCACGTCCTGGGGGCCATGGCCATCGAGATGGACGAGGCCTCGGGAGAGGGGACCGTACGGTTCAGCTCCCGCTCCGTGGCCGCGGTGGAAAACACCTCCTTGGCCCTGGGGCCCCATCTCACGGCGCAGGTGAGCGCCGGGACCCTTCCCTCGGCCTCCTTCTCGGCGCAGCCCGAATACGAAGGAATGTGGATCGGAACCTTCGCCCAGGAGCGACCGGACCGGGAGCACATGGTGGGGGTGGTGATCCTCTCCGGATATGTCGAGGCGACGGCCGGGACCGTGGAGCTCTCCGTCCCCGACCTCTCCGACGTGGAGGGGTGGGATCCGGACTGGGGGCTGGAGACGGGCTCGGAGGTGACCTGGGTCCTGGGGGCGGCCAGCGCCAGTCTCCTGGAGCTGGTGGGGAACCTTTCGGACCCCACCGGCGCGGTGGGGATCTCCATGCAGATGGCCACGGAGGCCGGCTCGTTCACGCCGTGACCCGGGAAAATCGCCCGGACCGGCTCTCTCATCGTGCAAAGGTATTGCAGAATCCAAGAGACGGAGGAGGAGGTGGCGAGGCTGGGGTGAGGCGCTGGGGTGACATAAGTGACTGTAGAATGGTCACTTGAGGCCTCAGGGGGATGTTTTGGACCGGCCCTTGCACCTTACCCGGGCAACAGGTTGGCGGCGTTCACCGCTCTCGGCGGTGCGCCAGATTCGTCACCTCCTCTACAGGAGATCGGACATGAACAAGAAGGGTTTCACTCTCATCGAGCTGCTGATCGTGGTCGTGATCATCGGCATTCTGGCCGCCATCGCGATCCCACGCTTCGGTGAGACCCGGGAGCGGGCGTACATCTCCGCCATGCAGTCGGATCTGAACCAGCTCCAGACGGCCATGGAGATGTATTATCAGGATAACGATGACCCTCCGTTCAGCTACGCAGGTGCAGAAGTTGAGGAGCTGATCACGTTGAGTCAGGGCGTAAACGTGGAGACTGAAATCGCCGCCGCGAACGATGGTCAGACGTGGTCGGTCACCTTGGGTCACGACGCGACGAACCAGACTTGCTCATACGACTCGGACCCAGACGCTGAAGACGGTGGCGTGATCGTCTGCGATGAAGCAGGTGAGGGCTGATCTTACCCCGTAACCAACCCCCGGCTCGATTAGCAACGGTGAGCTGAGCCGGTGATAAGGCGCGAGGGGTGGGCCGGGCCTCACGACGAGGTCCGTCCCACCCCTTGTACCTCCTGGATTGCTGGACGCAGTACCGACGTGTACCGTGGTGTACCATGCCCGTGAGGCCATCACCGGGAAACGCATGGAGGAGTCGATGTGTGAAGGCAGCGGCCATGAGCCGGGTGTGGGCTCGAGGGGCTGTGAAGGCTTCACCCTCATCGAACTCATGGTGGTTACGATGATCATCGGGCTGCTCGCCGCCGGCGCTCTCCCGCGTTTCGACTCGGCCCGAGAACGGACCCAGTTCGCCGCGATTCAGCAGGATCTCCGCAACCTAGGAGCCTCTCAGGAGCGGTACTATCAGGGGGAAACGTCCTACGCCTTGGACCTGGACGACCTGGACTTCGAAGCTTCCAACGGGGTGGAGGTGGTGGTTCAGGAAGCCACATCTCAGGGCTGGTCCGCCATGGCCACCCATGTGAGCCTTCCCGCGGGCCGAGGCTGTGCCATCTACCTCGGGAACGCCCTGCCGCCCCCCGTCCCCGGTGGCGGTGCCCATTCGGGTGATCCCGGGGTCATCGAATGCTCCGACGACTGAGCTGACCCTCTCCTCCTCCCTGCCTCACGAGAGCCTCCGACCATGACCGCCGGGAGGACGTCCATACGAAGGGAGCTCCTCCTCTCCATGGGGGCCCTGTTCGTGGCGGGCTTCGCGGTGGCGCTGGCGGCGGTTCTCCTGGCCTCCCCCTTCCTGGCCGGCCCCGGCCAGGTGACCGTCTTCATGGGGGTTCTCCTCGCTGCGGACCTGGCCATCCTCTTCTTCTTCGCCCGGCACCTCTTGGACCGTCTCCTCCTGGCGCCCATGGACCGGCTCGTGGCGGGAACGGAGCGGATCGTGGACGGCGACTACGATCACCGGCTCCCGGAGGAGGGGACGGAGGAGATGGACCGCCTGGTCCAGGGCGTGAACCGGATGGCGGAACGGCTCATCCACGACCGAAACCGACTGGCCGACAACGTCCGCTCGCTGGACGAGACGAACCGGGAGCTGGTGGAGACCACCGACGAGCTGGTTCGCACTGCCCGCCTCGCGTCCGTGGGGACCATGGCTTCGGGGCTGGCCCACGAGGTGGGAAACCCTCTGGGGGCGCTGCTGGGCTATCTGGATGTGGCGGAACGGAGGGCCCACGACCCCGCGTCCCTCTCCTCCACCCTGGCACACGCCCGCACGGAGGCCCGGCGCATCGACCGCATCGTACAGAGCCTTCTGGCCTTCACCCGGCCGGTACCCCGAAACGGAGCTCCTCCTCCGGGGATCGATCTGAACGGGCTGGTTCCCAGGGTGCTGGACCTGCTTTCCACCCAGGGCGTGACAGCCCGGATGACGGTGAACTGGGACCCGGCGCCCGATTTGCCCCGGGTGGAAGGGGAGCCCCATCACCTGGAGCAGGTGTTGGTGAACCTTCTCATCAACGCTCGCGACGCTCTGGGGGACCGTGAGGGGGGGACGGTACGGATCTCCGCCCGGGTCGGGGAGGGTCCGGGAAGGATGACCCCACGCCGGAGGGAGGACGACCCGCGGGAGGCGGACTTCACCCACCGGAGGCGAGGGGAGGCGCTCCGGTCCTCGGGTGCCCGGC
>SKZC01000096.1 GCA_007127575.1 Gemmatimonadota bacterium | reverse complement strand
TGCTCTTCCCCGGCGACGGGGGCGGTGAACCGTTCCACGGCGGCGCGTTCACCACCTTCCTGGTACAACAGCTCTGGCAGGCTTCGCCCAGCGTGACCTATCAGGATGTCTTCGAATCCGTCCGGGAAGCACTGAAGCGGCACCGCTTCGAGCAAGACCCTCACCTCTCGGAGCTCACCGAGCGCCGGGACGCCACCCTCTTCCAGACGGGTGCGCAGAGCGGAGGCACGGCGGTCCTCCCGGTGGTGCTGATGGACGGCCAGGAGGTGGAGTTCGGAGCGGGAGGGGCGCTGGGCATCACCACCGGATCGGTCTTCGAGCTGGAGACCGGTGACCGGGTCCTGGTGGAGGAGGTGAGCCGGGACCGGAGCCGGGGGCGACTCCTTTCGGGAGAGGTGGCCGATAACGGTGAAGCCCGTCTCGTGGGTTACCGGTTCCCCGATTCGGAGTTGTCCTTGAGCGTCGCCGGGACGGGAACCCTGGTCCGAGAGGCCGCCGCTCAGGCGCTGGAGGGTGTCCCTGGAGTGCAACTCGTGGAGGACGAAGCCGGTTTCGCTCACCTCCTCCTTCGGCGACGAGGGGACGAAATCTGGGTGGTGGGGATGGACGGGGCGGTTCGTCACACCTTCGAGCTGGACGAGGTGGGCAACGAGGAGTTCGTCTACACCCTCCGTAGGGAGGCCGCGGCCCGGCGGCTCGGAGAGATGGATAACCTGGGCCAGGAGTTCGACGTGCGGCTGCGGTTGGCCGACGGCGCCACCTCCCTGGGGCTGGGCGAGCTCGTCACCTTCCGTGCCGAGTCCGAAAGGGACGGCTACCTCACCCTGGTGGATCTGGGCACCGACGGCACCGTCACCGTCCTCTTCCCCAACCCCTTCGACCGGGACAACCGTGTCGCTGCCGGAGAGGAGGTGGTCTTCCCGTCGCCCAGCATGGGCTCGGATATCGTGGCCCTCCCCCCGCCAGGAAGGGGAATGGTGCGCGCCTTCGTCACACAGGAGCCTCTGGACCTCCCTCTGGAGGAGGGCGAGTTCACCGTAGGGGACGTCCTTCTGGCGGATCAGATTGCCCAGGAGCTCCGCCGGATCGCGGGTTCCGTGGACGGCTCCGAGGAGGCCATTCGCCTGGACACCTGGGGAACCGCATCGGTTTCCTACGAAATTCTGCCCTGAGGCGCACGCGTATGGCTTTGCACCCACCCGCCCACGGGTAGGTGATGTCGTCGGCGTTGAAGCGAGCCCTGGCGTGGAGCCTGGTGGTGGTCATGGCCGGCGCGGCGGGTCGCCTCATCCAGACTCCCTCGGTGGCCCAGATCACCGGGATCGAGGGGATCGAACTCTGGACGCTGGACCTCCGGCAGAGGACCATGCAGGAGAACCGGCGCGGGGAGGATGGGGAAGTGGTGCTGGTCCTCTTTGACGAGGAGTCCGTGGAGGAGTGGCCCTACCTCTCTCCCTTTCCCCGAGGCCTCCTGGCCGACCTGGTGGAGGCCCTGGATCAGGCTGGAGCCCGAACCATCGCTCTGGACGTGTACCTGGACCGACTCTACCCGGAGCTGAACGCTCTGGATGGGGGTGACGACCGCCTGCGGGAGGCTGTTCAGCAGGCCGGGAACGTGGTCCTGGCCGCCCCGGTGGAGTCGGGGCCGGACGGGCCCGAGCTGGGCCTACCCCACCCGGACTTCCTGGAGGGGGCGGCAGGGGTCGGGGCGGCGGAGCTTCCCACACCCTTCGAGACGGTGCGGGACGGCCTCCTGGTGGTGCGCTCCGGTGACGGCCTGGCGCCCAGCTTCGCCCTGGCCGTGTACGCCCACTCCCAGGGCCTGGATGCGGACTCCCTGCTGGCGGCGTCGTGGGAGGGAGGTCGGGTCTCCCTCCCCTTCATGCCCGAAGAGCTGGGCCGGATCCCCCCTTCCTGGCTCCGGGGAGACGGAGGGCCGGAGTTCGCCCTCCCCTTTCCCCTTCGCTTCTACGGGCCGCCTTCGTCGACTCAGGCGGCGGAGGGGAACGGGGCGGACCGGGGGACCTTCCGGGCCTACTCGGCCAGCTACGTCCCGGTCCTGGCGCAATTCGTTCCTGAGGACTTCGAGGATCGCATCGTCCTCCTGGGGTCCGGGTTCCACCAGGAGGAACAGTTCCGCTCCCCCTTCTACGACGATCGCCCTCAGGGGGAGGACGAAGGGATCTACGGATGGACGTACGGAGTGGAGGTGCACGCCAACGCCCTTCAGGGCTTCCTGGAGGGCCGGTACCTCCATCAGACCGGAGAGGTGGCGAACCTCCTCCTCCTGCTTCTGGCCGCCGCGATTCCCGCCGGAGCGGTCTTCATATTGGGTGCCGTGGCCGGTGGAGTGGCCGGGATTCTCACGGCGGCGGGGTTGGCGGTGGCGGCGCTCTGGGCCTTCCAGGGAGGGGCGCACCTCCCATGGGGGACCTTGTGGGAGTGGGAAGGAGAGCTCCTCTGGCTTCCCGTGGTGGCTCCCCTCTTTTCCGCCCTCTTCGCGTACGTGGGGAGCACGGTGTACGTGGCGGTGGTGGAGGGGCGGGAAAAGCGGTTCATCCGGGGGGCGTTCGGCAAGTACGTCTCACCGGCGGTGGTGGATGAGATCGCTGAACGTCCCGAGCTGCTTCGTCTCGGGGGCGAGCGGCGGAACCTCTCCGTGCTCTTCTCGGATCTGGCCGGCTTCACGGCACTGTCGGAGAGCCTCTCTCCGGAAGAGCTGGTGTCCCTTCTCAACGAGTACCTTTCGGAGATGACCCGGGTGGTCATGGAAGAGGAGGGAACGCTGGACAAGTACATCGGGGACGCCATCATGGCGTTCTGGAACGCTCCCAAGGACCAGGCGGATCATGCGGACCGGGCCCTTCGCTGTGCACTCCGCATGCAGGAACGTCTGGCGGCGCTGAACCGCAAGTGGCAGGAGGAGGGCCGGAGCTCCGAGCCGTTCCGGGTTCGCATCGGTGTGAACACCGACGGTGTCGTGGTGGGGAACGTGGGGGGAGAGGACCGGTTCGACTACAGCGCCATCGGGGACGGCGTGAATCTGGCGGCCCGACTGGAGCCGGCCAACGACACGTACGGCACCCGGGTCATGGCCTCGGAGTTCACGGTGGAGTCCGCCACACCCGGACTCTTCCGGCTCCGGGAGCTGGATCGGGTCGCGGTAAAGGGAAAGACGGCACCGGTGCGGATCTTCGAGGTGGTGGCGCTTACAGACACCCCTATGGATGCCGAGGGGGGGAGGATGCTGGAGCACTACGACGCCGGCTTCGCGGCATATCGAGCCCGAAAGTGGGCGGACGCGGAAGAGCACTTCCGGCAGGCCCTGGAAGCCCACCCGGAAGATGGACCCAGTCGGCTCCTCCTGGAGCGGTGCCAGGGATTCCAGACGGATCCCCCACCACCGGACTGGGACTTCGTAGTGCAACGGACCTCCAAGTAGGGCGTGAACGTTGGGGGGGGGGAGCGTAAGACCTTCGGCCTTCCTACATTGCAACGGCCGAGGACACGGACAGCACGCAAGGATCGGGAGGCGCAGATGAGAGCCGTAATCCTGGCGGGGATCGCCCCGCTCTTCATCCTGGCGGCCACCTTCCAGGGGCCCACGGACGAGCCGGCCGCGGTGCTGGTGAAGGCCGACGGGGAGGTGGAGATCCACCTCGACGGCAACGACCCTCGGCCGGCTCGGGTGGGGGACAAGCTGGCGGTAGGGGACCAGGTGGTGCCGGGGGCGGGAAGTCGAGCGGTCATCGTTCACAGGACGGGGGCGTCTCAGGAGGTCACCTCGGCCTTCACGGTTCAGGCCCAAGGTGGGTCCGATGACGACGGAGACATGTTCTCCCGCACCGTGGGCGTCCTGTCCCGGGCAGCCGACTCGGATGCCCGGGCGCAGCCGAATCGGCAGGGGATGATCCGGCCCCTTCCGGGCCAAGCCGTCCCGGTGGCCCCGCGGAACGATCTGGCTGTAGCGGAGGTGCGCCCCACCTTGACCTGGTTCTCCGTGTCCGACTCCCCCGGGTACCGGATCCACCTCTGGGAGGCGGACGGGAGCATGCGAACCTTCGAGACGGGGCCGGACACGGTCTGGACCCTCCCGGAGGAGGAGGGAGGACTGACACCTGGAGCCGCATACGAGTGGACGGCCGCGCCCCTGGAGTCGGGACGTCTTGCGGAGCGACACGCCTTCCGGGTGCTGGACGAAGAAGGGACGGGTGCCCTGGAGGGGGAGCTGGAGCGTCTGGTGAGCTCGGGTTTGGACCCGGAGGGGGACGGCCTCTTCCTGGCCGCCGTTCTCTACAGGGACTACGGCCTCTTCTACGATGCCTTGGCGGCGTTGGAAGAGTTGGAGGCCACCGGTAGTGAAATGAGCCGGGACGCCCTTCTCCTGAAGGGGGAGGTACTGGACGCCCTGGGTCGACTGGACGAGGCGGAGCACGCCTTCGACCGTGCCGACGGATTGGTGTCATGAGCCTGGAGACGGCAACGGAGCGAAGTCCCCTCCTGGTCCAGACCGCTCCCGGCCAGCTCCCCTCTGCCCTGGACGGGCTGGGGGAGGGGATGGAGCACCGGGAGATCACCGCTCCCAACCCTGAAGCCAGGGAGGAGCGCCCCACCGTCCTCCTCCTTACGGAAGAGCTGCTGGAAGGGGCGGACGCCGCTTCCATCGGGAAGCTCCCTCCGTGGGTCGCCGTCATCACCTCCGGATCCGTGGCTCGGGAGGTGGCTCAGGAGGCGGACCGGCTCCTGTTCAGCGTGGAAGACGCTGCCGACCCGGAGGCCCTCCTTCGCCTCTTCCGAGCCGCGGCCCGACACTCCACCGCCCTCCTCACCGCCCACCGGGCCCGGGAAGGCCAGGAGCGGGCCCAGTCGGATCTCAAAGAGCTGAACCGGATCGGGATGGCCCTCATGAGCGAGCGGGATCCGGACCGCCTGCTGGGCCTCATCCTCACCCAAGCCCGGAGGGTCACCGGCAGCGATGCAGGCAGCCTCTACCTGGTGGAGGAGGGTGACGAGGAGGGCCCGCCACGCCTCCGATTCCGCTTGGCCCAGAACGACAGCCTTCCGGACATTCCGGCCCCCGACTTCACCCTTCCGCTGGACGAGACCAGCCTGGCGGGGTACGCCGCCACCACGGGTGAGCCCCTGGTCATCGAGGACGCCTACCGGTTGCCGGACGACGCCCCGTACACCTTCAACCGAACCTTCGATGAGGAGTTCGGATACCGAGCCAAGTCCATGCTGGTGGTTCCCATGATGGACCATCGGGATCGGGTCGTGGGAGTCCTTCAGCTCATCAATCGCAAGTCTTCAGTTGACGCCGAGATACGGAATGAGACGGATGCGGAGGCTTTCGTCCTTCCCTTCCGCGACTCCGAGGTGGAGGCGGTCGCCTCACTGGCCGGGCAGGCCGCCGTGTCCATCGAAAACGGACAGCTCTACCAGAGCATCGAGCACCTTTTCGAAGGGTTCATCAAGGCCGCGGTCACTGCCATCGATCAGCGGGACCCCACCACCTCGGGTCACTCCGTACGGGTGGCCACATTAACTTGCGACATGGCGGAGGTGGCGGATCGCACCCGTCGGCGCCCCTTCGACTCCGTCCGGTTCACTCGGGAGCAGATGAAGGAGCTCCGGTACGCGGGCCTCCTCCACGACTTCGGGAAAGTGGGGGTCAGGGAGGAGGTCTTGGTGAAGTCCAAGAAGCTCCCTCCCGTGTATCTGGAGCGGATCGAATCCCGATTCGATTTCATCCGCCGGACGTTGGAGGCTGAATACCACAGGGAACGGGCGGAGGCCGTCCTGGAGCACGGCCCGGAGGGAGCCCGGGACATTTTCCAGGAGCTGGAGGCCGAGCTCCGCGCTTCGCTCCAGCGAGTGGACCGATTCCAGGAGGCGGTGCGAGAGGCCAACGAGCCCCGGGTCCTCCCGGAGCAGAGCGCCGAGATCCTCCACGAGGTCGCCGCTACCCGGTTCCCCGACTTCCAGGGGGAGCTCGTGCCCTATCTCACGGACGACGAGCTCCACTTCCTGTCCATACCCAAGGGAAGCCTGGATCCGGACGAGAGAGAGCAGATCGAGTCCCACGTCAGCCACACGTACCGCTTCCTACAGCAGATCCCTTGGACCGACGAGCTCTCCGACGTGGCCCGCATCGCATACGGGCATCACGAGAAGCTGGACGGCACCGGCTACCCTCGGGGCGTGAAGGGAGAGGAGATCCCTCTCCAGACCCGCCTCATGACCGCCGCGGATATCTTCGACGCGCTCACGGCATCGGACCGCCCCTACAAGAAGGCTCTCCCCCCGTCTCGGGCGCTGGAGATTTTGGAAATGGAGGCCGACGGAGGTCAATTGGACCCGGGCGTGGTGGAGCTCATGGTGCAGTCGGAGGTCTATCGGAAGGTCCTGGAGCAGGACTGGCGGGAACTATAAGACCAGGCGCCTGGCCGAGGCCGCAGGAGCGGCTGCCGACCAGGCGCCCGTTTACCCCTGGATTCGTTCTTCGCGCCGGCGTACCCTCTACCTGCGGATGGATCCCACCTCGTCCAGAACCACGGCCATGGGGATGTCCCCCAGCCCCGCCCTCTGTGGGTTCTGCTGGCCTCCGGTGGCCTCGCTCACCCTCTGGTTCACGTAGTCGAAGATCTCGGTGAAGGTGACGATCCCGTCTCGGTTCAGGTCGGCCTCGCCCCGAAGCCCCTGGAGGAGATAATGGGTGAAGACCCCGTGACCGTCCCACCGCGCGTCTTCGAACGAAAACTCATTGGTATCCGCCGCCGTCAGGGTGAGCCGTCGGGACGGAGTGAAGAGTTCGGAGAAGCTGCCGGCGATGGGGTTGTCCCCATCCATCCCCCATCCCTCTCCCTCCTGAGCCCCTGCCGAGTGACACGCGTCGGCGATGACGATGACGCGCTCGGCGGCGATTTGCCGCCGAAGCGCCGTCTTCACGTCCCACATGGGGAAGCCAGTGGCCGCCATGGAGGATAGATCGGCGTCATACGGGAGCAGGTAGAGGTTGTCGGGTCGGCTGGGGTCCGGCGCCCCGTGTCCGGCGAAGTAGATCATGACCAGGTCGTCCCAGGCCGCTTGCTGAAGGAAGACGAAGAGAGCCTCCCGCATGGCCGAGCCGGTTGCGTTCTCATTGGTGAGCAGGAGGATGTTGTCGGGGTCGAAGGATCCCGCCGCCTCGCTGGTGAGGAAGTCGTAGATGGCCTCCGCATCCACCGCCGCATAGTCCAGATCCGGGATCTCCGGGTCCTGGTAGTCGCTTACACCGATGACCACCGCCCACCTCTCGTTCACCCGGGGAGCGGCCACCGTCTCCACCGTGCTCCCCGAGCCATCGGCGGCCACCACCCTCACCGTGTCCTGGCTCATGGGAAGGCTCAACTCGGCCCAGAACCTCCGGGCCGTCTCCGGATCCACACCCAGACGGACGGCCTCATCCGGATCGAGAGGTTCCAGCATCGCCTCCTGGCCGTCCACCTCCACCGTCTCGGCGGAGCCCACCACGACTCCCTCCAGTCGCACGGGATTGAAGACGTCGGAGCTCCGGTCTCCCCTCTCCACCACACCAAGACCCCGGGTGGTTCCCTGCTCGGACGGCTGGACGTCGGCCCGCAGTATGGCCAGCCCCGAAGCGGTGCGAGTCTGAGCCTCGTTCACCTCGGCGGGGATGGAGCCCGGGTCGGGACGCCAGTAGCTGGTGTCGTCCCACTCCCGTTCCGCCCAGTCGTTCATGAGTTGGCCGACAAAGGAGGTGCCCTGGAGAATCTCCCCGGTGGCGTCCCGGATGGCGGCGGTCCGGGCCGCCTGCTCCGTGGCCTCCAGCCTCCGGCCATCGGCCTGAGCCGTGGCGATGACCTCCCCGCGGTCCAGACGGAGGGCTCGAACCGAGACCTCCGACGTGGCCGTCATGGCGGCTTGCTGGACCGGATCGGGCCGAGCCCCCCAATCCGCCCGACCGATGACGAGAAGCTGGGCACCGAAGTCCCGTCCCAACTCCGTGGCGGCCCCCTCGTCTCCTTCAAGGGCTCGCTGGACCAGGTCTCGCTGAGCGGCGGTGTGCGCCAGCGCCGGATCCACCAGAGGGAAGCCCGCGGACCGGAAGAACTCGGTGAAGTCTCCCGTGGCCACCTGCCCCTCCCCTTCCTCGGCAATGAACACAAGGGTTCTGGGAAGCTCCGTCTCGAAGGCCACCGACGGAGTGGTCTGGGCCTGGACCGGCGCCGTCCCCCCGAGAGCGGTGAGGAAGGAAAGGGCGAAGACTCCCAGCAGCGAGTGGCTCACCGTTTTGCGACCTCTCATCCTTGGAATCATCCCCTCACCCTCCATTTCCTTCGAGTCGCTCCAGGGCCCGCTGGGCGTCCCGGTGATCCGGGAAGATCTCCAGCGCCCGACGGTAGTGCTCGATGGCGTTCTCCAACTCCCCTCGATCCTCGTAGTCCACGGCCCGAGAAAACTCGATGGTGGCGGGTACCGGGATCTCCTGGACCTCGGGCCGATCCGAGGGTGCCGTCAGATCCAGCTGCTCATAGAACGCATCGGCGATCCGAACCACCAGGGAGAGGAGCTCCTCGGGCGTGTCGGAGAGACGGAGGGTTTCCAGTACCTCCGACGTCTCCACATCCACGATCCGAATATCCAGGCGCAGCTCGTCGGAAACGCTGGTGGCCTGGCCCGTGATCATGTACTGGGCCCCCACCGTTTCTCCGA
>SKZC01000293.1 GCA_007127575.1 Gemmatimonadota bacterium | reverse complement strand
GGGGGCCGTGGCGAAGGGTACGGGAGGACTCCTGTGGGTGCTCCGCACCGCCATCGTCGTTCTCTCCAGGGCGCTTCGCCCGTTGGGTCGGGCCTTCGACGGGGCATATCGCGCGCTGGAGAGCCGGTACCCGGAGTTTCTGGGGATGGCCCTGCGACGCCCGTGGGCCGTTCTGGGGATCGCGGCCCTCCTCCTGGCGGGAGGGATCGCGCTGGTTCCTCGGACCGGGGTGTCCTTGGTGCCCGAGCTCTCCCAGGGGGAGCTGGTGGTGGAGCTGGAGGCAGCACCGGGGACGAGCCTGGCTCGGATGGAGTTCCTGGCCCGGCAGGCGGAAGATGTGGCCCTGAGCCATGCGGAAGTCCAGGAAGTGTTCACGAACGTGGGGGTCCGCGGTGGTGCGGGAACCCTGGGGCGGACTGGAGAACGGGAACGACACGCCGCCACCCTCCTGGTCCGTCTGGACCGCATCGGCTCCGATGAGGACCGGGTGGCCGCGGCCTTGGCCGAGTCGCTTTCGGACCTCCCGGGGCTCATGGTTCGGGTGGATCGGCCCCGCCTTTTCACCGTGAACGCTCCGGTGGAGGTGGAGGTTCGCGGCTTCGACCTGAACCTCCTGAACCAGGTGGCGGGGGACGTCCGGGACGTCCTTCGGAACCTGCCCGGGGTGTCCGGCGTGGAGGAGGAGCGTCGCCAGGGGACGCCCGAGATCGCCATCCGGTTCGACCGAGACCTTCTGGCGCGTCAGGGGCTCACGGTGGGGGATGCGGCGGAGGCGCTCCAAGCACGGGTTCGGGGCTCTGCGGCCACGGAGTTCGCCGAACGGGACCGGGACCTCAACGTCCTGGTCCGGGCCCGGGAGGGCCAGCGGGCCTCATTGGAGGATCTGGCCAACCTCCGCCTGGACATTCCCGGGGGCGGGGGGAGCGTTCCCCTCTCCGCGGTGGCCAGCCTGGGCTTCCAGGAGGGCCCGGTGGAGATCGTGCGGCGGAGTGGTTCTCGTGTGGCGTTGGTGGAGGGCCGACCGGCGGGGACGGACCTCGCCGGGACCATCTCCCGCCTTGAGACCGCTCTGCAGGGCCTGAATGTCCCCACGGAGATCTCCCTGCAGGTGGCGGGACAGTCCCGGGACCTTCGGGAGTCCGTGCGGTCCATGCAGCTCGCCATCCTTTTGGCCATCTTCCTGGTCTATCTGGTGATGGCCAGCCAGTTCGAGTCCTTCCGGCTGCCCGGGGTCATCCTGGTCTCGGTGCCGCTGGCGTTGCCGGGGGCGGTGGCCGGACTCTGGATCACCGGCTACCCCATCTCCGTCGTGGCTCTCATCGGCATGGTGATGTTGGTGGGAATCGTGGTGAACAACGCCATTGTGCTGGTGGACTACGTGAACACCCTCCGAAGGGATGAGGGATACCCCTTGGATCAGGCACTCCAGGAGGCCGGGCGGGTGAGGCTCCGGCCCATCCTCATCTCCACCCTCACCACCGTGCTGGGGCTCCTCCCCTTGGCTCTCATCCCCGGGGAGGGGGCGGAGCTGCGGGTTCCCCTGGCCATACCCGTCATCGGCGGGCTGCTGGTGGCCACCGTGCTCACCCTGGTGGTGATCCCGGTTCTGTACCGGGCCTTCGAGATCCGGGGGGAACGGGCCCGGATCGAGGCGGAGGAGGGAGCGGGGGCCCGTGCCCACGGGGTGAGGACCGGCGATCTGGGAGAAGGGGAGGCGGCTCCGGGGACGGCGTGAGCCCCGGCCATTCGAGGATGCGGAAGGGAGACTGAAGGCCATGTCACTACCACGGTTCGCGGTTCGACGTCCGGTGACCACGGGGATGATCGTGGTGGCAGCCATCGTCATGGGTGGGCTGTCACTGGCCCGGATTCCCCTGGACATGTTCCCGTCCTTCGAGCGCCCGGTGATCAACGTCACCGTCCCTTACCCCGACGCTTCTCCGTCGGAGGTGGAGCGCCGCATCGTACGGCCCCTGGAAGAGAGCCTGGGAACCGTCCGCCGTTTGGATGCCATTCGCTCCACGGCGAGCCAGAACCGGGCACGGGTGGAGCTGGAGTTCCAGCCGGGGACGGACATGGACCTGGCGGCGCTGGAGGTGAGGGAGCGGGTGGAGCAGGTGCGTCGGGAGCTTCCGGCGGATGTCCAGCGCATCGATATGCGGCGCTTTTCGTCCGATGAGCAGCCGGTGGTTCGAGGTGCGCTTTCGTGGGAGGGAGATCCGGGGCTCCTCACCGAACTCGTGGAGCGCAGAGTGGAGCCGGCGCTCCTCCAGATTCCCGGTGTGGCCCAGGTGGACTTTTCAGGGCTGGAGGCCAGAGAGGTCTCCATCGAGTTGGATCAGGACCGAATGCGGGCCCAGGGGATCACTCTGGGTCAGATCAGCACCGCGTTGCAGCGAGGGAATCAGGACTATTCCGCCGGAGAGGTGGACCTGGCGGGTACTCGGTTCCTGGTGAGGGCCGAAGGGCAGATTACCACGGCGGACGAGTTCGAGTCGCTACCGCTGAACGAGGCGGGTGTGCGTCTCGGCGATGTGGCCACCGTGGTCTACGACTTCCCCGAACGGGACTTCTTCTATCGCCTGAACGGTCTGCCGTCCCGCCAGGTGGAGGTCTACAAGGAGTCGGACGCCAACATCGTGGAGGTGGCCCGGGAGGTTCGCGGCGCGTTGGAAACGATCCAGGCGCAGCCGGGACTGGAGGGCTTGGGCTTCAGCCTCTGGCAGGACCAGTCCCAGGGGATCCTGGACGTGCTGAAGCTCCTGGCCAGCGCGGGAATCTTCGGGGGGCTCCTGGCCGTGGTGGTCCTCTTCGCCTTCCTCCGTCGGCTGACGCCCACCTTCATCGTGGCGGCGGCCATCCCCGTCTCCCTGATCTTCACCATCGCCATCCTGTACGTGGCGGGGAACACCCTGAATATCATCACTCTTTCAGGGCTCATGCTGGCCGTGGGAATGCTTATCGACAACGCGGTGGTGGTGGTGGAGAACATTTTCCGCCACCGGGAGATGGGCTCGGGGCCCGACGAGGCGGCGGTGGACGGAGCCAACGAGGTGGGGCTCGCCATTCTGTCGGGGACGCTGACCACCGTCATCGTGTTCACCCCCCTCTTCTTCCTCCCCCCGAACCAGATGGGCACGCAGCTTTCCGCGTTCGGGACCAGCATCTCCTTCACCATGCTGGCCTCTCTGGGAGTCGCCTTCACTCTGGTCCCTCTTCTGGCCATCCGATTGCTCCGGGGCCGCATGCCGGATCCCGGAAGGGTGATGCAGTGGTTGAATGGGACGTACCGAGGGACCCTGGACCGGATGCTGGACCACCGCTACCTCACCGCCGGGTTCGGGCTCGTGGTCTTCGTCGCCGGCGGGGCCCTCCTCTGGCAGCTCCCCAGGGAGCTCATGCCCGAAGAGGACAACCGCTTCATCTCCATGGGCGTTACCACCCCCAGGGGGATCCCGGTGGAAGAGCGGAGCGAGATCTTCGGCCAAGCGGAGGCGGCACTTCTGGATCACGCGGAGGAGTTGGAGATCCGACACGTCTCCACCTTCTCGGGAGAGAACTTCTCCAACATCTTCATCAGCCTCGTTTCGTTCTCCGAAGGGGGAGAACGCCCCACCGCAGAGATCTCCCAGGACATCGAGGAACTTCTCCCAGTGATTCCCGGGGTGGAGTGGCGGCAGCGACGGGGCTTCGGAATGGGGGCCCAGGTCCAGGTCCGTCTCATCGGGGAGAGCACCCAGGAGTTGGCCCGGCTGGCTGAGTTGGCGGAGATCCACCTGGAGGCATCGGTCTCGGGAATCACGAACCTGGACAACAGCCTGGAGGCCGGTAACGAAGAGGTCCGGATCCGTGTGGACCGGCGTGCGGCGGAACGTCAAGGCCTCACGTCCCAGGAGGTGGCCCAGGCGGTCTCCGGGGCCCTCCGCGGCGAGGTGGCCAGCCGATTCCAATCCGGGGAGCGGGAGGTGGACGTCCTCCTCCAGCTTCGGGATGAGGACCGGGTGGCCATCTCTCAGCTCGGAAACCTGGCAGTGGGGACCTCCAACGGTGGGAGTGTGCCTCTGGGGACGGTGGCGGACATTCAGGTGGTGGGCGGGCCCCAGGACATCCAGAGAGAGAACCGACAGACCGCGGTGACGGTCTCCGCCGAGTTGGCACCGGGAGCCAATCGGGAGGACGTGGTCCAGGAGGTCCAGGCCGCCATGGCGGAGTTCGAGCTTCCTCCGGGATACCGTTGGGATCTGGGACGTCGCTGGGGTGAGGAGCAGCAGCAGTTCGGGGACATGGCCATGGCAGGGGGCCTCGCCCTGGTCCTCATCTACTTCATCCTGGCGGCGCTCTTCGAGAGCTTGGTCCTGCCTCTCATCATCTATCTCTCCATCCTCTTTGCCGTTCCCGGTCTGGGTCTCGTCTTCCTCCTGACGGGGGGGAGCTTCTCCATCCTGTCCTTCCTCGGAATCCTCATCACCGTGGGGATCGTGGTCAACAACTCCATCGTCATGATCGACCTGGTGAACCAGCTCCGTCGCCGAGGGATGGACCGAAGACGTGCGCTCCTGGACGGGTGCACGGCCCGGCTGAGGCCCATCCTCATGACGAGCCTCACCACGATCATCGGTCTGGTGCCCATGGCGTTCATGTCCACCGAAGGGATGGGGCAGATGTTCGCGCCCATAGGACAGGCGGTCATCGGGGGACTTACTACGTCCACCATCCTGACGCTGGCGTTGACTCCAGCCCTCTACTCCTGGTTCGACGACATGGGGGCGTGGGCCGTGGTGGTGGGGAGACGGTCTCTGGAGGTGGCCGGGTTCGTTGGTGAAGGGAAGCCGGCGCCCCAGGTACAGCCTCAGGGAGCGCAGGCCCGATCGGCGGCCGGTGACTGACGGGTGACAGGCGGGGCGGATGGCCGGGCCGGAACCTTCCGATGCTCCGGGGCGTATCCGGCGGCGTCGCGCCGCCGGCGCCGGATACCACCACCCATCCTCTTCCCGGAACCCAAGGGGCCTCGATCGTGGAGCACCCCCATGAGCACGACCGCATCCTCATCCTGGACTACGGATCCCAGTACACCCAGCTCATCGCCCGGCGGATCCGGGAGGATCGGGTCTACTCGGAGATCCATCCGCCCACCCGGTCGTTGGAGTGGATACGGGACTGGGCCCCCAAGGGCATCATCCTGTCGGGCGGTCCTTCCTCCGTCTACGGGGATGACGGACCCGGGGCAGATCCCGCCTTGCTGGCCATGGGGATTCCGATCCTGGGGATCTGCTACGGGATGCACCTGGTAGCCCATCTGGAGGGCAGCCGTGTGGAAGGGGGGCGGCGGGAGTACGGACGGGCCGAGCTGAAGGTTCTGGAGCCCGATGAGCTGTTTGCGGGCTTCGAGCCTTCGGAGCCCACCACCGTCTGGTGCTCTCACGGAGATCACGTGAACGAGCCCCCGCCGGGGTACCAGGTCCTGGCCTCCACCCCGGATCTCCCAGTGGCCGCCTTCGCCTCACCCGACAGGAAGGTCTTCGGAGTCCAGTTTCACCCGGAGGTGGCCCACACCCCCCGGGGTGAGGAGGTGATCTCCAACTTTCTCTTCCGGATCTGTGAGTGCTCTCCCACCTGGACGGCCGGGGCGTTCATCCAGGAGACGGTGGAGCAGATTCGGGAGCAGGTGGGAGAGGAGGCCACGGCGGTGTGCGGCCTCTCCGGAGGGGTGGATTCCTCGGTGGCTGCCAGTCTGGTCCACCGGGCCATCGGTGATCGACTGACCTGCATCTTCGTGGACAACGGCGTTCTCAGGAAGGGAGAGCGGGAGGGGGTGGAGCGGACCTTCCGACGCCACATGGGGATGCGACTCGTGGTGGTGGATGCGAGAGAGGAGTTTCTGGCCGCTCTGGACGGCGTCACCGATCCCGAGAAGAAGAGGGTGGCCGTGGGCAACACCTTCATACGGGTCTTCGAGCGGGTGGCCCAGGAGGAAGGGACCGACGCCGCGTTCCTGGTTCAGGGGACCCTCTACCCGGACGTCATCGAGTCGTTGGCCGTACGGGGTCCATCGGCCACCATCAAGACGCACCACAACGTCGGCGGGCTTCCGGAGGACATGCACTTCGAGCTGGTGGAGCCCCTTCGGGAGCTCTTCAAGGACGAGGTCCGGCAGGTGGGACGCGAGCTGGGGCTCCCTGAGGAGTTCGTGGGTCGGCATCCCTTTCCCGGTCCGGGGTTGGCGATTCGGGTGCTGGGGGAGGTGACTCCGGATCGACTCCGGGTCCTTCGGGAGGCGGACTCCATCTATCTGGAGGAGATCCGGGGCGCCGGCCTCTACGACGAGATCTGGCAGGCGTTCGCCGTCCTCCTCCCCGTACATTCGGTGGGAGTGATGGGAGACGCCCGGACCTACGAGAACGTGGTGGCCCTCCGAGCCGTGACCTCCCGGGACGGAATGACGGCGGACTGGTATCACTTTCCCCACGAGGTTCTGGCCCGCATCAGCACCCGGATCATCAACGAGGTGTCGGGGGTGAATCGGGTGACCTACGACGTGAGTTCCAAGCCTCCGGCCACCATCGAATGGGAGTGATCGTGCGGCGTATCTTCCTGGGGACAGTCCTGGCTCTCGCCCTTTCCGCTCTTCCCGCCCAGGGACAGGTGGCCTGGGACTCTCCCATGCTTCTGGGACCCGCCACTCCGTCCGGGTGGGGTGTGTTCCTGGTGGACCCGTCTCCAGGGCGGGGAATCGGAGCGTTGGGGACCTGGCGCGGGGATGATGGTGGAGGGGGGTTGGGCTATCGGCTAGGTCTTGCGGAGGGGGCGGGAGACAAGTTGGCGGTGTACAGCGGGATCGACGTATCCGGATTTCTTCTCCGGCATTCCGACGAATTCCCCCTGGACGTTCTCTGGGTTACAGGGGGGGGAATGGGCGTGGGAGACGCCTTCCTCCTCAGCTTTCCCCTGGGAGCCTCGGTGGGGAGGGAGCTGGAAGCCGAGGGCGTCCTCTTCCACCCCTACTTGGCGCCCCGCGTGGTGCTGGATGCCGTCCTGGGGCGGGACGGACCTGAGGATGGGAGCGACCTGGATCTGGGGTTCGTGGTGGATGTGGGCCTGGACATCTCCTTTCAGGCCGACTGGTCCATCCGCTTCGCCGCATCCGTGGGAGACCGATCCACTCTGGCCATCGGGGTCAGCTTCCTGGGGTTCTGACGGGAGAGGACGGGGCTCGGGGCTCCGACCTATGCGGCGGCTTCGGCCAGGAGCTCCTCCTCCATGGCGCGGATCCGCTGGCGTACCTCGTCCCAGAGCTCCTGCATGAAGTGGACGTCTCGACCCCGGACCTCCACGAACCGCACCAGGTCCTCTTCCTCCACCCCGTGCTCGTCCAGAATCCGATCCCGATCCTGCCGACGGAGTTCCCCGTCTGCCCGACTCAGGGCCGCCACCCGAAGATCCACATACGTGGAGATGAAGGTCTCCCGATCGATGACGCCCTCTCCGTTCTGAGAGCGCTCCCCCATGCCGCAGGCTGCCGCACTCAGTAGGAATAAGACCAGGAGCGGGAGTGGCAGGGAACCTGAGGTCGGCCGTGCCGAACCCTGTCCTGAGGAAGGTGCTCGGCCCGGGGGGGACTCGGTTGCGGGTCTTGTGGACACCTGAATACCTTGCGCCGGTTGATCTGATGGAAGCCGTCCGTACCTGGGCGGGCCGTGGCGGTGACGTGGTCCCTCACCCCTCTGGCTCCGCCCTTCCGAATCCATACACATGGTCCGAACAGAACGCTCCGGAGCCTCTATGAGCAAGCGATGCCTCACGTGGGTCCACGCCCTCTGCGGAGCCCTGATACTCCTTCCCTTCTCCGGCGTCCCCAATTCTGGGTTCCCGGTCCCCGGGACGGATTCCCGCCCAGGCCCTTTGGGGCTGACTTTCACCCCCGCCGGGCTTCAAGCCCAGGAGGTGCCCAGCCCCGAAGACGTCCTGGGATATCCGCTGGGCGAACGGTTTACCGATGTGGCGGGGCTAGAGCGCTACATGCGCACGCTGGCGGAGGCGTCGGAGCTCGTGTCGGTGAAGGAGTACGGCCGCACGATCCAGGGCCGACCCCTCCTCCAGGTGCTCATCGCGTCACCGGAGCATCGAAACCGCCTGGAGGAGATCCTGGTGGCGAATCGGGAGCTCACGGACCCGGAGACCTCTCCCGCACGAGCCTCGGAGATCATCGCCGACAACCCGGCGGTGGTCTACTTCTCGTACGGGGTCCACGGGAACGAGAGCTCCTCGCATGAAGCCGCGCTCTGGACGGCGTGGGAGCTGGCGGCGGGCCTGCCGGAGGTGGAGGGAATCCTGGATGACGTCGTCGTGGTCATCGATCCCGCCGCGAACCCCGACGGCCGGGACCGCTTCGTGAACTGGTTCCGGGAGGCGCGGACGCAGCGTCCGAACCCGAACCTCCAGGCGCGGGAACGAAGGGAGCCGTGGCCGGGGGGGCGCTCCAACCACTACCTCTTCGACCTGAACCGGGACTGGACCTGGGCAAGTCAGTCGGAGACGCGCGATCGCCTGGCGACTTGGCATCGATGGAATCCTCAGGTGCACGTGGACTTCCATGAGATGGGCTATACCTCGACGTACTTTTTCTTCCCTGCGGCTCCCCCCATCAACCCCATCTTCCCGGACCACATCCTGGAGTGGGGGGAGCGGTTCGGGGAGGGGAACGCCAGGGCCATGGATGAGGAGGGCCGGTTCT
>SKZC01000080.1 GCA_007127575.1 Gemmatimonadota bacterium | reverse complement strand
TCGCCCTGTCAAGTGGGAGGCCTATCCGGTATTGGCGCTCGGCTTCGACGATGATGGTCTCATCGGCGCTCTGGAGGCGGCGTCCCGCCGGGTCGAGGAGTTGCGGCCGGCAATGAACGCTCAGGCCTCCGCGGATGTGGTCCTTCCGGCTGCAGGCGCCAGTGGAACCGGGGACGGGGCCAGTGGCGAGGGCTTGGACGTCAAGCCGCCAACTGTGGATGAGCTCGTGGATCAGGAGTTTGGCTCGCGGGCTCTGGCCGAGGCGCGGGTGGAGCTCGACCGACTCATCTGTCACTTGCTTCACAACCGCGATTACTACCTCTCCATGCTCTATCTGGAGAAGGGTCCCCAGGGGTGGGATGAAATCCTGGAGGCCTCACCGCATGCACGAGGGGTCGTGGACCTGAGGGTTCTCACGATCCAGGACGGATATGCCCTCTTCCCCTTGCGAAGGCGCGAGCAGGAGGCGCGGGGAGGGGACCAGCTCCGGAAGATGGTGGAGGCGTTGCGAGAGTCAATCACCCGCTCAACCACCTGTGTCACTCTTCCCACCCACGGGACCGTGCTCGAGTCTCGACTCGGGGAGTGCAGCGCCTGTGAGCCCTTCGTCCAGGTTCATAGGAAGCACGACCTGGAACTCAAGGCCCAGGAGGTGAAGCAAGCCAGGGAGCAAACCCGACAGGAAGAGCTGGAGAGTCAGCGCCTCGAGGCACGGCTCAGTCATGAGCCCCCCCTTCTCGAGGGGAAGGTGTCTGCCGTGCCCCCTCTTATCCACGTGCGAGTTCTGGAGACGGGTGAGGGCGAGTGACGGATGGGAACTCCATTCCAGGAGGAGAAGCGATCGTTCGTCGAGGAGCCCCGAGAGGAGGCGATCCGGGTCGAGCCCACGGGACGGAACCCTTCCCGCGCCCAGCGACCGTCACGGCAAGGGACCGGGCTCGCCCAGGGCTCCATGGAAGGGCAGGAGGGGGTAAGCGATCAAGAGTTGTTGGAGTTTTTCTCCAACGAGGAGGACGAAGAGCAGTTCCTGGAGCTGTTGGTGCGGGACTACGAACGCATCCTATTCTTGGAGGATGTCGAGGGGCTGGCCGCCTTTGCACGGGAGACGCTCCATTTCTCCGGCCGGTTCGTGCCCCACTTCGATTCCAACGGGGACGGCGTCTCTCTCCTGAACTCCCTCAGGAGGGAGATCCGCGAGGCCGTGGCCCGGGCTGGTACCGATCCCGTGCTGCGCATCCGTTCCGCCTACGCCCTCTACCACGACTACGCCTCCGGGAGCCGAGGTGCGCGCGAGCTGGTGATAACCGGATATCTCTCGGACTTCCTCCCCCTGGCCGCTGCTCCGTCAGGTGGTGGGGTCCGGTCGCCTCGGAGACGGGACTCACGATCCAGGCCGTCGGGTCCTTCGGGAGCGGTGGTCCAGCGGTGGACCGTGAAGCCTCCAGGCGTCCAGCGCCTGGGGCCCGGCCAGGTCCGGGTCTTCACCGGTCAGTCGCAGACGACCCTCCAGTCCATGGTCCACACAGGCCTCAAACCCGTCGCGCCGCGACACCCGGGTCGAGCACACTACGGCCGCGGTGTGTATACCTCGCAACAAAGGCCCATCGCCGAGAGCTACGCCCGACAGCATGAACGGGGAGTTGTGGCCGAAGCGACTCCAAAGCTCACGAACCTGAAGGTGTTGGATGTGGCGAAAGGCCCTGGGGCCCGCTCCTTCCAGCGGTTTCTCGATAGTGTTCCAGGTCTTCGGCCCGCGTGGGCGACGCACGAGAACCGATTCATCATCTTCGAGGCGTTCATCCAGAGCTACGCCCCGGGGGTGGATGTCGTCATCGCTCCCCACGGGGCTGGAAACCAGGTCGTCTTCCGGTCCCTCTCCGCGCTGGAAGCGCTTCGCCTGAGTGCACCGAGGTAACGGGCTCGTGCCTCGGCCCGGCTCTTCCCCAATTGCGTCGCCGGAACTGAGGGGTCTACTTTTCTCTTCCTTGAGCTCTCCGGCTTTCCTCCCGGATCCACCTGGAACCGGTGTGTCTGCATCGCACTCTGGAGGACCCATGACTCAGAACACCCCCCCTGGAACGACCACGGTGCCTTCGCCCTTCCCCCGCCTCGGTCCCTTGGGCCTTCTGGCCGCTCTGGTGGCGGTCACGCCTCCCCTATCGGCTCAGGAAGTCCCGGTGGTGGCGGAGCTCCAGGTGGAGCCCACATCCATCCAGATGGAGGTAGGGGAAGAGGTCCCCATCACGGTCCGCGCCCTGGACGTGCTGGGGAATGAGGTGGATGCGGAGTTTCGCATGGGCGGCCGTCGGGAAGCGGTGCAGATGGTGGACGGAAGGGTTCGCGGCCTCCTTCCCGGCGAGCACGATCTGGTCATCTCCCTCTTCCCGGGTCCGGATGTGGAGTGGGAAGGGGAAAGTCCTCCCACCGCCACCGTCCCCGTCCAGGTGGGATGGCCGTCCGTAGCCGAGGTGGAGATTCGCACGGAAGAAGGCCGGCTCTACGAGGGTACGCGCGTTCGCCACCGGGCCGTTGCCACCCACCCCGACGGGTCGGAACGTCCTGCGGAGCATGTGGAGGTGCGCTGGTCCAGCTCGGACCCCGAGGTGGCATCCGTGAACCGGTTCGGCGACGTAACGGCCCACACCACCGGCCAGGTTCAGATTTCAGCCGAGGCCGAGGGCGTCCAGGGTGAGGTGACTTACGAGATCGAGCCGTTCCCGGCAGAGCGCCTCGTCATCGAGGGAGGCGTGGAGGAGGCCCTCGCCGGAGATGTGGTCCCCTTCTCGGTTCGGGCGTACGACGCCGACGGAAACGAGGTGGCCGACCTCCCCATTTCCTGGAGTCACACCTACACTCCCAACGATAGCGTGGGCCCCCACGCGGGTGGCTCGGGGCTGGTTCGGGAGGGCCGGTTTGTGGGAGAGCTCCCAGGCGAGTACACGGTCATTGCCAACGCCGGGCGCCTGGCCGCCGAACACACCCTTGAAGTCCTCCCTCGAGGCGTCATCGAGGCGGTGGACTTCGTGGGACAGGGCCGGGTGAACAACGTCCACACCTCGGACCTTTGGGTCTGGGAAGGAGTGGACGGACGCGACTACGCCATCACCGGGACGTGGGGAGCGGACGGATACGCGTACATCTGGGACATCACGAACCCGGCGAGCATCGTAAAGACGGACTCCATCCAGGTGGATGCCCGGACCGTGAACGACGTAAAGGTCTCACCGGATGGTCGGTACGCCACCATGACCCGGGAGGGAGCTTCCACCCGGCGAAACGGGGTGGTCATCCTGGACCTCGCCGAGCCCGCCCATCCCGTCATCGCGGCGGAGTTCGATGAAGGTCTGACCGGAGGCGTCCACAACGCCTTCCCCACCGAGGACCACGTCTTCGCCCTCTCCGGCGGCGAGAAGTACCTGATCATCGATGTGACGGACCTCTACAACCCGCGCTACGTGAGCGAATTCCAGTACCCGGGCGCTCGGATCCACGATGTGTGGGTCAAGGACGGGATCGCGTATTCGGCCCAGAGGCCCGTGGGTGGAGTCATGGTGGACGTGGGAGACGGCCGCTGGGGTGGCTCGCCGGAAAACCCGGTTCTCATCGGCGTTACGGGTCCCATGCCCGAGGGGGGTGGGGCGCACACGGTCTACCCGTACTATCAGGAGAGCGAGGACCGGCTCCTTCTCTTCCTGGCGGATGAGATCTTGAATCGGGAGGGGCGGGCCCTGGGTCACGGACAGGGCCGGACCCTTCAGGTGGACCCCTACGACCCCGAGACGGGGGAGGGCGGGACCCCCTCCATGTCGTCGGGATACCTCCACATCCTGGACATCACGGACCATGAGAATCCTGAAATCCTGGCCCGCTATCACGTCCCGGAGTACGGGACCCACAACACCTGGGTGGAGGACGACATCCTCTACCAGGCCTACTGGGAGGGGGGGATGAGGATGGTGGACATCTCCGGTGACCTCCGGGGCAACCTACACACCCAGGACCGGGAGATTGCGGTCTTCAAGTCGTGGGACCCGGCGGGGTACATCGCCAACGCCCCCTTCGTCTGGAGTGCCATGCCCTTCAAGGACCATATCTTTTTCTCGGACTACAACAGCGGGGTCTGGGCGGTGGAAGTGACGCCTGAGACCCCCGTGATCCCGTAGCCGGAGGACGGAGGGATGTCGAAAATGATACAGGCGGTGACGGGGGCCCTGGTCGGATTTGGCCTGGTCGGGCTCGGAGTGTTCGGGGCCGGGCTATCGGCGGAGGAGCCCAGGGGCGAAGTCCCCTCCGGCCAGGATCCCGAGGCCACCTACTGGATCTACGTCCTGGCCGAGTCTGCGGACCGGATCCACCGGATCCGGTTCGGGCCGGAGGGTGCCGAGGTGGAGCACTCGGTTCCCATCGGGATGTTTCCGGTAACCATGGAAGGTCCTCACGGGATCCAGGTCTCTCCTCGGGGGGACTACTTCTACGTCACCACTGGCCACGGAGTACCCGACGGGAAGTTCTGGAAGTTCGAGGTGGGGCAGGACCAGCCCGTGGCGGAGCCCATCGACCTGGGCCGCTTCCCCGCCACGGTGGATCTGACCCCCGACGGCCTCTACGGCTTCGTGGCCAATTTCAACCTCCACGGCGCCATGGTTCCTTCCTCCATCTCCACCATCTATCTGCCCACCATGGAGGAGATTGCCCAGACCGAAACGTGCACCATGCCCCACGGGAGCCGGGTGAGTCCGGACGGTCGGCACCACTACTCCGTCTGCATGATGGATGACCAGCTCGTGGAGATCAGCACCCTGGACTTCCAGGTGTCGCGCCGCTTTTCATTGGCGCAAGGCGAGGAGGGCCCCCTGGCCCCGGAGGTGGCCGACGCGGCTCACCACCACGGTCACGACCACGCCGAGCACCCTGGAGAACCCACCGAGGAGGAGCCGGCGGCTCGCCGTGACGTGGATCCCGCAGGGGAGGGGATGCACGGGTCCACCTGCACTCCCACCTGGGCCCAGACGGATCCGGCCGGGGAACGAATCTATGTGGCCTGTAGCGCCACGGACGAGGTCCTGGAGATCCACCGGGAGGAGTGGGAACTCCTTCGCCGGTTCTCCACGGAACGGGGCCCGTATAACCTGGAGGTGGCGGCGGACGGTCGGACGCTTGTGGTCACCCTGAAGCAGGGGAACGGGGTGCAGTTCTTCGACCTCGAGACCGGGGAGAGCCTGGCCGTTCGGGAGTCGTCCACTACCGTCACCCACGGCGTGGTGACCAGCCCTGACGGTCGGTACGCCTTCGTCAGCGTGGAGGGGGTGGGGGCCGAGCCGGGCAAGGTGGACATCTACGACCTCACCACCTTCGAGCAGGTGGTTTCCGTGGAAGTCCGCCAACAGGCGGCAGGGATCGCCTTCCTGAGGATGGAGCCGGGAACGGACCGTCAGTAGCGGACGCCCACCTGGGCCGGCTCCGTGCGGAAGAGGAGTCCCTGGACCTCCAGCGCCGTAGCCCAGGCGAGACCCAAGGCGAACCCCAGGACGATTCCCGAGGGAGCGGACCAGCCCGCTACCACGGTGGCCAGAGCCACGGTGGCGGCGAGGAACGTTCCTACGGCGGCGACGGTGACGGCCCGCCCCCAACCACCCCAGGCCGCCCCTCCTGCCGTGCTGTGGACGAGTATGGCTGCGGCGACGGCCACGGAAACCGAGGGGAACTCCGCTCCCGGTACCACCCCTTCGAGCACCAGGTTGTCGAGAAGGGCGGCCCCGACTCCGGTTCCGACGATCCCCAGGAACGCCCGGACGGCAGCTCCTCCGCCCATCCGCCACCCCAGCAGGAACATGAGGAGGAAGGCGAGGCCGAGCATCCCGGGCCAATCAAAGGCCTGAAGGAAGGTACGGGAGATCCGCACCGCGTCGTCCGTCCGGGTGGCGGCCATCCACTCCAGCGTCGGGAAGTCCAGGAGGGCGAGTCCCCGGACTGCCTCGGTGTGGTTGATCACGACCCGTATCCCCCAGGCGCCGGCGAAGAGGACGAGTAACCCGAGGGTCAGACTGAGCCCCTGGGCGAGGCGGGCGTCGAGGCGCCGTCCGAGCCACCGAACCGTGGATCCCAACGGGCGCGCGAGCATGCCGAGGCCGGTGGCTCGCAACGCGAGGTGGGCGGCAGCCTCGATCCGCTTCTGGTTTGCCGCCACCCGGACGGCGACCCAGCGGATGCCCAGGGCGAGGACCACCAGAATGAGGACCAGGAACGCCGCCGGTCCGATGACGTCCCAGAGCCGGTACCAGGACTCCCCGAGCAGGAACCCGATGGCGGCCCATCCCGAGGCCCAGAGGACGACGATGGGCGTGTCGAAGGCAAGGAACCGACCGTAGGAGACCCGGGATGCGCCCACCAGGAATGGGATGACCACCCGACCGGCCGTGAAGAACCGACCGAGGACGATGGCCCACTCCCCCCGGCGCTCCAGAAACCCCTGGGTCGCTTGAATGGGCGAGCCCAGAAAACGCTGGAGGATGGGGGACCCCAGGAC
Source organism: Gemmatimonadota bacterium (assembly GCA_007127575.1). Lineage (GTDB taxonomy): Bacteria > Gemmatimonadota > Gemmatimonadetes > Longimicrobiales > Gaopeijiaceae > SKZC01. The sequence continues at coordinate 2,205 of SKZC01000080.1, read as the reverse complement.
CCGGGAGCCCCAGACGCGTCCGATCCAGTAACCCGTGCTGTTCCCCAGGAGCGTTCCCAGGACGGCGGCTCCCGCCAGAATCCCCAGGGAGGCCTGACCCCGGGCCGCAAGAACCCCTCCCGTGGCGATGGCGAGTTCCCCGGGAGTCACGAAACCGAGAAAGAACGCGGCTTCAGCCCAACAGAGGACGGCCACCAGGACGTAGATGGTCGTCTCCGGCAGAGTGAAGAGAAGCTCCAGGGCGGCTTCGGTCAGGCGCTCCAACGTCCTATGGGGTCAGGGGAAACGTTCCCGGTACGAGGCTTGCTGCTAATCTCAGGACGGACCGTCCGGTGCATCTTATCGACGAATGCTCACCGAAGGGAGAGAACTCATGAAGGTTCGTGCCAGGACCGTGCCATCGGTGCCGGTTGCCAGATTCCTTCCCGTCGTAGTGCTCCTCGGGGTTTTCACGGCGGGGTGTGCCACCCTCGGCTTCGGGGGAGTGAATCTCATCTCCATCGAGGAGGAGTGGGAGATGGGGCGGCAGCTCGAGGAAGAGCTGGCCGAAGAGCTTCCGCTCCTGGAGGATGCGGTGGTGAACGAATACGTCTCCGCCATTGGGGATCTCCTGGTATCACAGACCCGAATGGCGGATCTGGATTGGCGCTTCCATGTAGTCGAGGAGCCTGAGGTCAACGCCTTCAACGTGCCCGGAGGTCTGGTCTACGTCTACGCGGGGTTGATCGAAGAGGCGGGGGGGGCGGCGGAGTTCGTGAGCGTGATGGCACACGAGGTGGGGCACGGGGTCGCTCGTCACGGCACGGAGCGGCTGAGCCAGCAATTCGGACTTTCTGTGCTGGCGGCGGCCATCCTGGGTCAAGAGCCCGGGATCATCCAGCAGATCGTGGCCGAGATCCTGGCGGTAGGAGCCATCGCGAGCTTCTCCAGGTCGCAGGAGTTCGAGGCCGACGAGATCGGAGTGGAGCTCATGCCTGGCGCCGAGTACCACCCCCGCGGAATGGTGCATCTCCTCCAACGACTTCTCGAGTTGCGAGAGCGGGAGCCAGGAGCGGTTGAACGGTTCTTCGCCACCCATCCCGATGTCACCGACCGGATTCAACGAGTCGAGGAGAGGATCGAGGCCCTGGAAGGTTTGGCGGATCTACGGATGGACGACGACCAGTTCCGCTCCATTCAGGAGCGGATCAGATAGGTGGTGACAGAGTCGGGGGAGCACCCCCCACTTTTCCAGCCCAGTCGCCCACCCCTATTCTGCTCACTTCGAGTGTTCCGGTTTCCCTCGCAACGGAGCCGAACCATGCACCGGACCGTAGCCGTCGCCGTACTGGCCCTGCTTCCCGCGGCGTTCGCTTGCGACGCCCCACCGGATGCCGAAGAGGCCGAGGATCCGGCCGATCTCTATTGGCCCGAGGATCAGATTCGCCCCGAGGTGTCCGGGCTCCATGGAGCCGTCGCCGCGGGTCACCCGCTGGCCGTCCAGGCGGGCGGCGAGGTGGTCCGACAGGGGGGAACCGCTGCCGATGCGGCGGTAACCATGGCCGCAGTCCTCTCGGTGGTCCGTCCCCACATGAACGGCGTGGGTGGCGACGCCTTCGCTCTCTTCTATGAAGCTGAGACGGGGCAGATCACGGCTCTGAACGGGTCGGGGCGGGCCGCGGAGGGAGCGAGCCCGGAGCTCTTTTTCGACCAGGAGCTGGACGAGATGCCCCAGACGGGTCCCCTGGCCGTTACCGTGCCTGGCGCGGTTTCGGCGTGGGCGGAGGCTCTGGACCGCTACGGCACCCTGAGCCTGGGAGAGGCCCTGGGGCCCGCCATCCGTCTGGCCGACGAGGGATTCGTGGTGACCCACACCCTCTCGGAGGATCTGGAAGCCGCCCTGAACCTGAACGAAGCGGGGCAGGCGATCTACGCTCCCGGTGGTTCCCCCCCGGCAGCCGGCGAGGTCCTCCGAAACCCGGCCCTGGCCCGGTCGCTCCGGGCCCTTGCGGACCAGGGGCCTGCGGCCCTCTACGGTGGGGAGCTGGGAGAGGCCTTGGCCGGATTCCTGGAGGAGGAGGGTAGCCCCCTTCGACGCTCCGACTTCGAGGCCCATACGGCGGACTGGGTGGACCCCATCTCCATGGAATTCCAGGGGCTCACCGTCCACACCATCCCTCCCAACAGCCAGTCCATGGTCCTTCTCCAGATCCTGGGCATGGCGGA
>SKZC01000433.1 GCA_007127575.1 Gemmatimonadota bacterium | reverse complement strand
TGGAGGAAAGAGGGTGGAGCGAGGGGCGGATCGAGACCGCGTTGGGCCTCTTCCGTTCCGTACGGAACGGACTGCGCGCCCCCGTCACCGATGCGGTGTCACGAATCCTCCAGAGGGATGCCACACCCTTCGGCAGCTACGCCCGGGATCACGTGGATCACTGGCGTTGAAGACCGACCGGGAGACCGGTCCCCTTCACCCGACGATTCAGCCCCACCCAGGGATGGGCTCCCCTCACCCGCACCTGAACGAGTTCAGAATCGTTTCAAGCTGGATCATGTACTCGTACTTGTCCCTTCCGGGGGCGTAGAGCCAGGCGTCCACGACGTAGAGCCGGTCCTGTTCCGGACAGGGCAGGGCCTGGGTGATGAAGGGGCCCGCCGCGGGCCACTCACCCGGCGCGGTCTCCCAGGAAGCCTGTAACTGGAAGCCGTCCCTCCCGTTCCAGGAGAAGGGGTTGGCGGCGGATCGAGCTAGGTTGATGAGCTGGTCGTCCGGATAGTATTCCCGGGCCAGGATCTCCCGCCATTCCACCAGGTCCTCTTCCGTCACTTCGTCGGGAATCGGTGTCTTCCAGGTCACCGCCAACTCGCGGATCAACTCCGACGGGGACGGGTTGTCATTTCGGAAGCGGAAGACCGAGTCCAGGACGGAGTACCGGTACACGTTGGGGAGAACCACGGAGAACCCCACGTTCTGCATGAGGCTGTCGGCGAGGATCGTGTCCCTGCCCGAGGCGAACATCCGGCTCAGGGCGTACTGCCGGAACTGGCTGTCCAGGAGGGCGTGGAGGTCCGGGCCCAGCTCCTCCACAGCCTCGGCCTCCCGTCCTTCCGGGACCAGCATGATGGTGACCCTCTGCCCCCGGGCCCACACGTTCTCGGCCTGAAGGATCTCCGGGGCCTGAAAGTCGTCCCGCCTCGGCCTCACGCGGTCCAGGGCTTCCTGAGTCCAGGGCTCCTCGCCCGTTCCCACCACCAACACCTGTCGCAACCGCTGCAGGCGTCCCCAGTCCTGACCCTCCGGGTCCTGGTGCGTGACCCGGAAGGTCCGCTCGTCCCTCACCGTCAGGATCGTGGGCTCCAGCGCTTCGTGAACCGTCTCCTCGATCTGGAACCAGAGGTCTTCGGAGGTGGCGACGATGATGGCGTGCTGGTCTCCTGCGGCTCGGGGTTCGTCACACGCCGCCAGGGGCAGAAGCGCGAGGGCCAGCAAGGGGTATAGAGCAACTCGTCGGGACATGAAAGGTCTCGGCCTCAAGGGTTCCATCGCGGTGGCTGGAAGGTTCAGAACCCGCAGCCACCGCCGCACCGCGTCTATCTACCCACTACCGCCTGGAAAATTCCCGTTTTCGAGGTGGTGGCCTTCCAGGGCGCGCCACGGCAGGGGAGGGCCCGGCCCGCCTTGACTTTCGTTGCATCCGCCATCCTATTTTTCCGTTCTGCCAGGGGGAACCCGCTCCCTCGGCGGTGAGTTCATGCGATGCCAGGAGGAGGATGGATGAGGGATCATCGGAGGGGGGCCGAGGAGGATGACTGGGCGGGGCCTGCGCTTCTTCCTGTCGGTCGAGTGGACGACGACGACGATTGGGACGACGAGGACGACGACTGGGACGACGGTTGGGATGATGACGACGACGATTGGGACGACGACGAGGATGAGGACGACGAGGACGACTGGGACGAGATCCTGGACGAGGACGACGACGACGAGGTGATGCGTCGCCGACGGGACTCCGACTGGAACTGAACCGACGGGACGGATCCCGCACCCGACGACGGCCGGCCCGGCTTCCGGGGCCTTCGGGCCCCCGAAACACGAGCCGCTCCCCGGATGAGGGGGGTGGCTCTCGTCGTTCCCGGGAGGATCGGGTTTCGTCCGGGGAGGGTACGAAGGGGCGGACGGGGACGGCATCGGCCCTCCCCCAAGGGTTCTCTTGACGGAGGGTCGGAGTCCATGTGGAATCGGAAGGTCGGTGGGAGCGCCTCGGGGTCTCTGGAGACGGGGTCTGAAGCACACCTCAGGAGTGAGGCGTTCCGGAGACTGCTGGGAGGCGTGGGGATGGGCCTGTTGGTCCTGGTGGTCGGGTGCGCCGGGACCGGGGCTGCCGCGGAAGCGGGGGGGCCGGCACCGCCGGAAGCTCCAGCCGATGAGGAGCCGGATGAGACGGTTGTGGCCGAGGCTCAGCCCGACGAGGAGCTGCAGCGTGCGGAGCGCGTCGCCCGAATCCGTCTGAACCAGGAACCCATCCGGGTTGGGATCGGTGAGGCGGTGGACTTTCAGGGGCTGGAGCCCACCCCCGTGGATGCCGACGGCGAGGTGGTGGAGGACGTCTCCTTCCTCATGGCTCCCCTCCAGAGTCCCGTGGCGGCCTTCGAGGAAGGATCCATCCGCGGGCTGGAAGAAGGAGAGGCGGAGCTCATGCTGGCGGTCCTGGTGCCCGGCGCCGGCGGGCAACCGGAGCCCAGGATCTTCAACGTCTCCATCGTAGTGGCCGGTGCTCCCGTGGCCTCGGTGACCATCCGGGAGCCGGAGTTGGCCCTCTACCAGGGAACGGTGATTCCCCTTACCGCGGAGGCGCTCACCGAAGACGGGACCCCCCGGGCCAGGGTGGAGGTGGAGTGGCGGAGCCGGGACCCGGAGGTGGCCAGCGTGACCCCGTCCGGACACGTGACGGGGCACCGCCCCGGGCGCGCCACCGTGCTGGCGGAGGCGGAGGGCGTGACGGGGGAGCGGGTGGTGGAGGTGCGGGAGAACCCGGTGGAGTCGGTGGAGCTGAGCCCCTCGGGGGGGTCGGTGAGGACCGGAGACGTGATCCCCTTCGAGGCCACCCCCCGGGATGGAGCCGGCAACGCGGTGACCGACATCCGGCTCACCTACTCCATCGCAGGCGCCTCTATGCGGACGGATCTTGGAGCCGCCGTATACGAGGACGGAGCCTTCGTGGCGGAGCGGCCCGGGAGCTACCGGGTGGTGGCTTCGGCGGGGGGAGTGTCCTCCGAGGTGGTGGTGGAGGCCCGGGCGCGGGAGGTGCGGCGGGACGTGACCCAGGTGGGGCTCGGCCTGGTGAGCCACGCCCCCACCTCCGATCTCTGGGTGTTCGAGGGAGTGGACGGCCGGGACTACGCCTACATCGGAACCCACGCCGGCGGGCAGAAGATGTTCGCCTGGGACGTGACGAATCCCGCCGCTCCCGTCCTCACCGACTCCGTGGTGGTGGACGCCCGTGTGGTGAACGACGTGAAGGTGAACGAGGACGCCACCCTGGCCGTCATCACCCGGGAGGGGGCGTCGGACCGACGAAACGGCATCGTCCTCCTGGACCTCTCGGAACCGGCCCACCCCCAGGTCATTCGGGAGTACACCGAGAACCTCACCGGTGGCGTCCACAACACCTTCATCGTGGGCGACCTGGTCTACGCCGTCCACAACGGGACCCTGGACGTCCACATTATCGACATCTCGGATCCCCACGAGCCCCACGAGGTGGGGCGGTGGGGCATCGACCGGCCCGGCAAGTACCTCCACGACTTCTGGGTCGTGGACGGGATCGGCTACGCCTCCTACTGGGACGATGGGGTGTGGATCCTGGACGTGGGTGATGGGCGGTGGGGGGGGACGCCCACCGAGCCGGTGGTCATCTCCTCGTACGCCTACCCGGAAGGGCACACCCACGTGGCCTTCCCCTACACCAACTCCGACGGCCGGACCTACCTCTTCGTCGGGGACGAGATCTTCGGATGTCAGGAGTGCATTTCCCGGGCGGGACCCCATGAGGAGGGCCCCAGAGGATTCGTCCACATCCTGGACCTCACCGACCCGGAGGCCCCGGTGGAGGTGGGTCGCTACGAGGTCCCGGAGGCGGGGGTACACAACCTCTGGGCCCACGAGGACAAGCTGTATGCGGCCTACTACCAGGCGGGACTTCGGGTGGTGGACATCTCCGGAGAGCTACGTGGGAATCTGTACGGCCAGGGCCGTGAGATCGCCTGGTTTCCCACCGGCACCCCGGACGGGTACACACCCAATTCGCCCATGGCCTGGGGCCCCCAGCCCTTCAAGGACCAGGTCTTCGTGTCCGATCTGAACTCGGGGCTGTGGGTCCTTCGACTGGAGCCCGGCGAGAGCCAGCCCCCGGTTCCGTGAGGTTTTCTTCCGGTCCCATGGGGGTTGGGGTAGGGGGGCGTTCCAGCGCCCTCTGGGGGGTGGTCCTGGGGCTGCTCCTGGGGGGATGCGCCGGCGGGCCGGCCGCCCAGGGCGGAGCCGGTGCATCGGATGCGGTCCCGCTTCCGGACCGGGAGTACCGGCTCTATGTGGCCAATGAGTCCTCGGACGTGGTGAGCCGGGTCGTCTTCACCCCGGAGGAAGGAGCGTGGGTGGAGCGAGAGATCCGGGTGGGGATCATGCCCGCGGACACCGATGCGCCCCATGGGCTGGCAGTGGCTCCCGGCGGGGAGCACTTCTACGTCACCCTGGCCCACGGGACCCCCTACGGGTGGCTGTGGAAGTTCCAGGCGGGACCCGACACCCTGGTGGACCGGGTCCGCTTGGGTCGCTTTCCCGCCAGCGCAGGGCTCGACCCCCAGGGCACCTTCGTCTTCGTGGTGAACTTCAACCTCCATGGCGACATGGTGCCTTCGGACCTCTCCGTGGTGCATGCGGGGACCATGCAGGAGATGACCCGGGTCCGGACCTGCCTCATGCCCCACGGAAGCCGAGTGGACCCCTCGGGGCGTCGGCACTACTCGGTGTGCATGCACTCCGATCAGCTCGTAGAGGTGGGACTCACCGACTTCCAGGTCACCGGCCGTTACTCCCTGGCGCCCGGCTCGGAAGGCCCTCTTTCCCTGGATGATTTGGGAGACTCGCCGCATGCCCATGCGCATGACCCCGGCCCCATGGTGCACATTCCCGAGGAAGAAGGGCGTCCCCTGCCGGACCCCGGACCCCACCACGCAGAGGGCGAGGCCCGGTGTTCGCCCACCTGGGTGGCTCCGGGACGAGGGGCCCGAGGGGCGGGCTTCGTCTATGTGGCCTGCAACGCCGCGGACCAGGTTCTGGAGGTGGACGTGGGGCAGTGGGAGGTGACGAGGCGGTGGGAGACGGGAAGGGGGCCGTACAACGTGGAAGTGACGCCGGATGGCGGGACGCTGCTGGTGACCCTGAGAGGGGAGGGTGGGCTGGAGCTTCTGGACCTGGAGGGCGACGGCCCGCGGGTGAGCCTGGAGACCAGCCGGGGTGTGACCCACGGAGTGGTGGTGGAGCCGGACGGTCGCTACGCCTTCGTCTCCAACGAATCCGTAGGCGCGGATCGGGGCACCATGGATGTGTTCGACCTGGAAGCGCGCCGGCGGGTGGCCACCGTGGAGCTTCGCCATCAGCCCACCGGGATCGACTTCTGGCGGAGCGACCCGGGGGGCCAGGGACCCGTGCCCGGATCCTGATGGACGGGGAAACGGGAGGAGTGGACGCAGGCCCCGCAGCGGACGTCCGGCGGGAGAGGCTGGAGGAGCACGTCAGGACGCTGGCCGGGGAGCGCCATCCCAGGCGCTCTCCCCAGGCGCACCGCCGGGCCCGGCTCTACATCGAGGAGCGGTTCCGGGAAGCGGGGCTGGACCCCCTTCGGGAGTCCTTTTCGTTCCGGAAGGGCCGGCATGACAACGTGGTGGCTCGGAAGGAGGGGGTGGACGGGCGGCGACCCCGCGTGCTCATCGGGGCCCACTACGACACCGTGCCCGGAAGCCCCGGGGCGGACGACAACGGCAGCGGACTCGCCCTCCTCCTGGAAGCGGCCCGGGTCCTGGCCCAGGAATCCCTGAGGGCTACAGTGGAGTTCGTGGCCTTCGACCTGGAAGAGTTTCAGGGATGGACCTACCGGGTGGGAAGCCGTCGGTACGTGGCCCAGCAGAAGGACCGGGGAGTCGAGTACGCCGGCGCTTTCGTCCTGGAAATGGTGGGCTATACCGACCCTTCGCCGGGGAGTCAGCGGATCCCGGCGGTGCTCCGGTGGATGGGTTTTCCCGACACCGGGGACTTCCTGGCCGCCATCGGCGACGGGAAGTCGGCCTCACTCCTCTCCCACTACCGGGAGGCTCAGGAGAGCGCCGCGCCGGACCTCCCCCTGGTGACCTTCCGAAGCCCGCTTCGAGGCTGGCTGGTGTGGAACACGCGGCGGAGCGACAACGCCTCCTTCTGGTCCGGCGGGATACCGGCCCTCATGCTCACCGACACCGCCTTCCTCCGGAACCCGAACTATCACAAGGCCACGGATACGCCCGACACCCTGGACTTCCACTTTCTGGAACAGGTCACCCGTGCTACGGTGGAGGCGGTCCGTCGCCTGGCCGGCCCGGTGGGTTCGGACGCCGGCACCCGTGAACCGGAGGAATGATCATGCCCTCACTTCCGCGCCTCCTGGCCCTGTTCGCCTGTCTCGTCCTGTTCGCAGTCGGGTGTCAGGAGACCCCTGAGGTCCCGGACCCGGGTCCCCACAAAGAGATCATCCTCCCGGAGGGGGCCACTCCCTCTTCCCTCCTCTCACCCGTGGTCCGGACCGGCGACCTTCTCTTCCTGTCCGGCGTCATCGGCACGGGGGACGACATCGAAGGAGTGGAGGAGGAGACCCGCCGCGTGCTGGAGCGAATCCAGGAGCGCCTGGCCACCGCCGACGCCACCATGGAGGACGTAGTGAAGTGCACCGTCTTCCTCATCGACATGGACGACTACGACACCATGAACGGGGTCTACCAGGAGTTCTTCAGCGCGAGCCCCCCGGCCCGGTCCGCCATCGCCGTGCGGGAACTTCCCTTCGGAGCGCTGGTGGAAATCGAATGCATCGCGGCGGCACCCTGAGGGAAGATGCAGGCGGGTTGCGGGTTGAGTGAGCCCCGGGATTCCAGTAGCTTTTCCCTCCCTGGAGCCGACGGGCACCGTGCGGTTGAGTTGACGGTCCCGCGGAACCGGGGAGGTGAGAAGGGCCTGTAGCTCAGGTGGTCAGAGCGCACGCCTGATAAGCGTGAGGTCGGTAGTTCGAGTCTACCCAGGCCCATTTCTGGAAGTGATTGTCGCGCGCCGGCCGCGGAAGCGCGCCCGATGCGCCTCGGAAGTCCTTTGGCGCACCGGTATGGGCTAGGAAGCTATGAGCCGGCGGTTTCCGTCGCGGCTTCCATGCCCGGGGGAGCCGGCAGGCGGGGCGGCGATGCGGCATGCGAGGCGGATCAACTCCCTGGATGGCTCCGAGGAGCTGGAGTGGGATCGCAGGGACTCCATGGCGGTGGCGCAGCCCCCGCCGCTTCTCTACCTTTCCTGGGCATGGGTGCTGGCCGCCTCACCCTCCCTCCCACGCCCGCCATGACACCCGCCTCCCACCTCTGGATCCTTCCCCAGCCCGACGACACCACCTGCGGCCCTACCTGCCTCCACGCCCTCTACCGGTTCTGGGGAGACGAGATGGAGCTGGCCCAGGTGATCCGGGAGGTGGTCCCCCTGGAGACCCAGGGTACCCTGGCAGTGCTCCTGGCCTGCCACGCCCTGAAGCGGGGGTACCGGGCCACCATCTACACCTACAACCTCCACGTCTTCGACCCGAGTTGGTTTTCGGAGAAGGGGGGGGACCTGGCGGAGCGCCTGCGGGCCCAGGCCCGGGTGAAGCGCGACCGGAAGCTCCGCTTCGCCACGGAGGCCTACCTGGAGTTTCTCTCCCTGGGGGGGAGGCTCCGCTTTCGGGAACTCACCCTGGACCTGATCCGGGACTACCTGAAAGGGGGACGGCCCATCCTCACGGGGCTCTCCGCCACCTACCTCTACAATTCTCGCCGGGAACGGGAGTCTCCCGATGGTGAGGGGCGGATGATCTACGACGACATCCGGGGCCACCCCCAGGGTCACTTCGTGGTCCTCTCGGACTACGACACCGGGACTCGGGAAGTGGTGGTGGCCGACCCCCTGGGTGACAACCCCCTCTTCAGGGGACACTACTACCGGGTGGGGATCCAGCGGGTGCTGGGAGCCATCCTCCTCGGCGTACTCACCTACGACGCCAACTTCCTCGTGATCGAACCCGCTTCCGACCCGGAGCACTGACCGGGCATGCCCGCCCTGGTGGTGGTCGAGAATCCCCGACGCTGGTCCTTCGAGGTCGAGGGGGCCGAGGTGGTCTCGGCCCGGGCCTACCTCACCGACCCCCGTTTCTCCCGGATGCGGCGGGCGGCGGTCTACAACCTGTGCCGACGTTACGGCTATCAAACCGTAGGCTACTACGTCTCTCTCCTGGCCGTGGCCCGGGGGCACCGCCCCCTCCCCTCGGTGGCCACCCTCCAGTCCCTGGGCGAAGGCACGTCCGTCCGCACCGTGTCGTACGAGCTGGGCGCCCTTATCCAGCGAAGCCTGAAGCCCATCAAAGGCAGCGAGTTCGTCCTCTCGATCTACTTCGGCCGCAACCTGGCAGAGCGCCACGGGACCCTGGCCAGGGCCCTCTTCAACGAGTTTCCGGCCCCCCTCCTCCGGACCCGGTTCATGAGAGCTGACGGGGAGTGGACCCTTGTGAGCGTTCGCCTCGTCCCTACCTCGGAGATCCCCGACGAGCACCGCCCCTTCGTCATGGAGCAAGCGAAACGCTACTTCCGGCGGCCGGCGGGGATTCGCAAGCCCGAGGAGTTTCGCTACGAGCTGGCGATCCTCTGGGAAGAGGACGACCCGGACGCCCCCTCGGACGAAAAGGCGATCCGGAAGTTCATCCATGCCGCCCGGGAAGTGGGGATCCAGGCCTGGGTCATCGGCCCCGAGGAGGCGGCTCGGGTGGCGGAGTACGACGCCCTCTTCCTTC
>SKZC01000150.1 GCA_007127575.1 Gemmatimonadota bacterium | reverse complement strand
GAATACGACGTCTACATCGAACAGCGCTGGACGGAGGAAGAGTTCCTGAACCGGTCCGAGCTGGAGTTCGAGTGGGAGGGGGATCGGTACTCCGTGCCCAGTCCCGGCGATCTAGGGGACGTGCACTACGTCTGGGTGGACGGTGTGGAGCTGGACAAGGGCTGGCTCCAGCTCGTCCTGGTCCGTGAGGTCCCGTTTCGGGAACGCCTCAAGCGCTTCTTCCGGAGGGAGGCTCCGGATCTGGTGGAATCTCAGGCCGAGGCGGTGCGGAGAGGATGACGGACGCCGGCGAGTACGCACGGGTCACCCCCTACGAGATCTCCATCCCCGGCCGGGCCTTTGCGGAGGAGGAGTTCCCTCGCCTTGAAGAAGAGGCAGAGTCCCGGGGAGTGGATCTGAGGGATCCCGGAGCCTTCGTCCTCCTCCAGGCCACCGGGGAACTCCTGGAAAAGCTCCGCATCGGTGGAGAGGACCCGGAGCTTCTCCACCAATATGGTGCCGTGATCTTCCACTCGTACCACTTCTGGAAGGCCGGCGAGCCCTTCTATCTCCTGGAGCGGGCCGTAGCCCGTTTCCTGGTGGAAGGAGAGCCGGCGCCGGAGGGGTGGACTCCCGCCGTTCCCCATCCCGCCGGGTACCTGCAGCTTCCCCGTCACCTCTTCTGGTCGGACTCGGAAGCGGAGGAGGAGGAGCCGGCGGAGCCCCTGGATGGGCTCTTCTGGAGCGTGGGGCCCGGAGAATCCCTCTCCGTCCTGGTGGCCATGGGGATGCGGGACGACCGGGCGGGTCTCAGCGCCGCCGCCCTCCCACCGCTCCCCTTGGGAGACGCCGAGCATTGGCTTCACGAGAAGGCCCGAAAGGAGGGGGAAGACTTTCGGACCACCCTCCCGGGAGGTGAGCTGGACAACCTCTACTCCGTGGTGAGCACTGGAGAGGTGCTGAAGCTGGCGGCCCGGGCGTTCTGGTACCTGGACCACTTTCCAGGAGCCGTGGGGGAGGAGGAGCGGGCCCCAGGGTCCGAGTCGGGACCCACCCCCTCCACACTCCCCTTCCGTCGAGCGCGACTCAAGGAGGAAGGGGAGTGACGAAGACCCGAGGGGGGAGGAAGGGGCGGGAATCCATGGCGGCCCGGCGGGAGCGGGCGGAGGAGGTGTTTCGGATCCTGCAGGCGGAGTATCCAACGGCCACCGTGGCGCTCCGGCACCGGAATCCGTACGAGCTCACCGTGGCCACCATCCTTTCGGCTCAGTGCACCGACGAACGGGTGAACCAGGTGACCCCGGAGCTCTTCCGACGGTGGCCGGGTCCGGAGGATCTGGCGGGGGCGCGGCAAGAGGAGGTGGAGGGGGTGATCCACTCCACCGGCTTCTTCCGGAACAAGGCCAAGAACCTCATCGGGATGGCCGAGGCGGTGGTGGACGAGCACGGGGGCGAGATCCCCCGGAGCATGAAGGAGCTGGTGGCCCTCCCTGGCATCGGTCGCAAGACCGCGAACGTCATCCTTGGCAACGCCTTCGGGTTAGATGAAGGGGTGGTGGTGGACACCCACGTGGCCCGCCTCTCCCGGCGGCTGGGCTTCACCCGGGAGAAGTCTCCGGTAAAGGTGGAACAGGACCTCACGAAGGTCTTCCCCCGGGACCGGTGGACCCTTTTGGCCCACCTCCTCATCTGGCATGGTCGGGCCACGTGCAAGGCCCGGAAGCCCCGGTGTGGGGAGTGCGTGGTGGCCCAACTCTGTCCGTCCTCTCAGGTGTGAGGGGGAGGCTGACGAGTCCGGTGGCGTGACGGACGGAATTTCGGCCTTGCACCGGGCCGCCTCCGGGGGGATCTTTTTTTCACGTTGGCAAGCGCGACTTCGAGTCATCGAGGGTGCCTCCATGCCCCATCGAAACGATGCCGTCCAACTCCTGGAAGAGTGGGTGGAGAACGAGAACCTGCGCCTCCACATGTACTCCGTGGAGGCGGCGGTGCGTCACTACGCCCGGCTCCGAGGCGAAGACGAAGAGCTCTGGGGGCTGGCGGGTCTCCTGCACGACCTGGACTGGGAGCGGCACCCCGAGGAACACCCGTTGAAGGCGGTGGAGGAGCTCCGGAGTCGGGGGTATCCGGAGGAAGTCATTCAGGCCATCCTGGCCCATCGATCCGACTTCACGGGGGTGGAGCCCGAGTCGGAACTGGACCGCTTCCTCATCGCCTGCGATGAGCTGGCCGGGCTCGTCTTCGCCTGTTGCCTGGTTCGTCCCAACGGGATCGACGACCTGAAGCCCAAGTCGGTGGTGAAGAAGCTCAAGGACAAGAGCTTCGCCGCCGGGGTGGATCGGGGCGAAGTGACCCGGGGCCTGGAGCTGGTGGGCCTGGACCGGAAGGAGCACATCCAGAACGTCATCGACGGGATGCGCTCGGTGGCCGCGGATTTGGGAATCCGGGGAGAGGATCTGGCCCGGGGATGAGGAGGCGGATGGTGAGCGTCGTCCGGGCCGTCGCCCTCCTTCTGGGGGTGTCGGCGGTGTTCCCCGCAGGGCCCCCTGACGGGGCACTCCTTTGGGGCCAGGACGTGGAGCTTCTGGGTGAGCAGTACGGCACCCGCCCTCCGCCGGCCTACTACCAGGAGCTGGAGGCGGACCCGCAGGCCTTCCAGTTTCACCGGGAAGGGCTGGAGCGCCTCTATCACCTCCTCCAGAGTCGGGACGGGTGGGAGCTGGAGCCCCGCTTCCAACTCCAGGGGCCCGCCGGAAGCCCTATCGGTCCCAGGGACGAAGCCGTGGAGGGGGAGTTTCCCATCCCCCTCGTCCTGGGCCTCTTTCAGGACACGCCGGAGGCGCCCTTCGCCTCGGAGGAGATCCACCGGGAGTTTTTCGAGGGCCCCAGCTCTCGCCATCAGACCGTCACCGAGTACTACCGGGAGATGTCCGACGGCCGAGCGGAGGTCTTGGGGGTGACATCGGAGTGGATCGAGACGGAGCTGACCCGGGAGGAGGTGACGGGAGGCAACAGCGGCCTCTCCTCCGAACCCGGCTCCCAGGTGGCGGCGTTCATCGAAGCCATGGTGGCCGCCCTGGACGAAGAAGGGATGGACTGGAGTCGGTTCGACCACACCGGGGATGGGTTCGTGGACATCCTCACCGTCATGCACCCCACCCCCGGAGCCGAATGCCAGATCCGGGAGGACTGGCCCGACGAGTGGAAGGATCGGGACTCGTTGGTGTGGTCCCATCGGTGGAATGTGGCCAGCGCCAGCGGAGGACGGTTGAACCCCGGAATCCCCACCAGAACGCCCCACCCCGATGGGAACGGTCCCATCTACATCCGGGACTACACCATCCAACCTGCCTACTCCTGCACTGGGACGGCGGTGAACGAGATCGGCGTATACGCCCATGAGCTGGGCCACGCCTTCGGGCTGCCGGACCTCTACTCCACGTCGTCGTCCTCCCAACATCGGGGCTCGGGCAACTGGGACCTCATGGGTACGGGGACCTGGGGGTGCCAGGGCGGCAGCCCCGCCCGGCCCTGTGCCATGGGGGCCTGGAGCCGGAAGATGTTGGGATGGGTGGACGTGGAGGTCATGGACCCGGACCGGGATCACGGGACGGTTCGGTTGCCTCCCACCCTCTCGTCGAACCGGGTCCTTCGACTGGACTCGGGAGAGGACTCCGGGGAGTACCTTCTCCTGGAAAACCGCCAGCGAATGGGAGCGGATGAGGCCGTTTTCCACTCCGGCCTCCTGGTGTGGCACGTGGATCCGGAGGTGGTGGACGCACGGTGGCGCTTCAACTCCGTGAACAACGACCCGGACCGGATGGGAGTGTGGATCCGGCAGGCGGATGGCTCCAACAGCCTGGCGGAACCGGGGGGCGGAAGGGGTTCTTCCGGCGATCCCTTCCCGGGCTGCCCACGAGAGAGTCTCGGTGCGCCGTGCGGCGACCCGAACCGGGAGTTCCACGTGGCCTCGGAGCCGGGCTCCCGCTCCCATGCCGGCTACCCCATGGGCCTCACCCTCCTGGATATCGAGGAAGTGGGCGGAGAGCCTCACGACGTGGAGTTCCGGCTCTCCACCCGGTTCACCCGGGTCACGGTGGGGTGGGAGGGGGAGTCCGAGGCCCAGGTCGAAGTCGATTCCCCTCTCAGGTTGGACGGGAAGGAGGTGCCGGAGGCCCAATACACCTTCCTCTCCGCGCCCTTTCAACGCCACGAGTTAGAGGCCCGCTCCGGTCTGGAGTGGGAGGAGGGGATACGGAGTCCCTTCCAGGGATGGTCCGACGGAGGAGCCCGGGAGCGAACGTTCACCACGGGTCTGGCCGACTCCCTGCTGGTGGCGGAGTACGGCGGGACGGAGGTGAGGGTTACCGTGGGTCTGGACTCGCCGGTGGAAGGGGTGGAGCCGGGGGACGTGGTCCTGGAGCCGTCGTCCGACGGCACCTGGGTCCCCCAAGGTGAAGAGGTGGAGGTGGAGGCGCGCCCCCGGACCGGGTTCTCCTTCCGGGAGTGGAAGGGCGCCCTCACCCACCAGGAGAACCCCGCCCTCCTCACCGCCGACGCCCCGGTCTCCCTGGAGGCCACCTTCGACCTGATTTACGGAGTTCCGGATGCGCCGGAAGAGGTGGAGTTGGAGGCGGCCCACTCCTACGAGGTGACCTTCCAGGTGGAAAACGCCAACGAACCGGTAGAGTGGGCCGTGGTGGAGGGAAGTCTTCCGGAGGGGATCGAGCTGAACGCGGCGGAAGGGGTTCTGGCCGGGGCCGCCATGGAGGACGGCTCGTTCCCAGTGGAGCTCCGGGTCCGGGACGACATCGGTCTGGAGGCCGCCGTGCCTCTCACCCTGGAGGTGACCCCGCCCCGGATCACGGAAGAGGAGCTGGTGGGCCCCTTCATGGGGACGGGAGAGGCGCCCACGCCCCTCCAGCAGGAGTACCTGGATCGGAACGGGAACGGCTCAGGCTCCTACGACATCGGGGACCTCCGGGTCCACCTCCAACGGGTGGACGGGCTCCCCACCGCCAGCCGCACCCCCGGTGCCGTACGGCTGCTCGTGCCGGTGGGGCCCCTCACCCCTCCGGACGAAGACGGCGGCGACCCGGGCTCAGGAGGCGATCCGTGAGCCCGCGACGTCTGGCGGTGGGCGTGGCGTTCCTGTGGGCGCTGGCCCTCACTGGGTGCGATTCGGGTCCCAGCGGGCCCGGAAGCCTCATGGGCTCCATCCAGGGGCCGGAGCCGCCGGCCGCCGCCCTCGTCCTGGTCACGGGGGAAGGGATCCGGGACTTCCAGCCCGTGGACGGGGCACGCCTCTTCTGGGAGCCGGCGGGGAGCGCCACGAACAGCTACCGCGTTCTGGTCATCCAGATGGGAGAGGGATCGCCGGAGTTTCAGGTTCAGGTGGAGGATCTCGGGAGCGGCCGGCCCACGGCCCGGGTGCTGGAGTTGGCGGACGGGAGCAACCAGCCCGTACCCGACACCGATGTGGACGCGTACCAGGTCCGATTCTCGCGATGACCCCCCGGCGCGCGACTGTACAGGTATATTGTGCTCCCGGTAGTACCTCATCACACCGTGAAGGAAGTGACCCTTGCCTAGACGTGACGACCTGGAAACGATCCTGATCCTGGGCTCCGGCCCCATCATCATCGGTCAGGCGTGCGAGTTCGACTACTCCGGGACCCAGGCCGTCCGGGCCCTGAAGGAAGAGGGGTACCGGGTGGTGCTGGTGAACTCGAATCCCGCCACCATCATGACGGATCCGGATCTGGCGGACCGCACCTACATCGAGCCCCTCACCACCGAGTGGGTGACCCGGATCATCGAGAAGGAGCGGCCCGACGCCATCCTTCCCACCATGGGCGGGCAGACGGCCCTCACCATCGCCATGGAGTTGGAGCAGGGAGGCGTCCTGGAGGAGTTCGGCGTGGAGCTCATCGGAGCCAACGCCCGCTCCATCCAGATGGCGGAGGATCGGGAGGAATTCAGCGAGGCCATGGCCCGCATCGGGTTGGAGGTGCCTCACGGCGGGTTTGCCGAGAGCTGGGAGGAGGCCCAGGGGATCGTGGAGGACGTGGGCTATCCGGCCATCGTTCGACCCAGCTACACCCTGGGGGGCACCGGAGGGGGCATCGCCTACAACCGGACCGAGCTGGAGGCCCAGGTCCGAAAGGGTCTGGACGCCTCCCCCATCGGGGAGGTGCTCATCGACCGAAGCGTGTTGGGCTGGAAGGAGTTCGAGCTGGAGGTGGTTCGGGACGGTTCGGACAACGTCATCGTGGTCTGTTCCATCGAGAACATCGACCCCATGGGTGTCCACACCGGAGATTCCATCACGGTGGCTCCGGTCCAGACCCTTTCCGACGTGGAATACCAGCGGATGCGGAACGCGGCCATCGCCATCATCCGTGAAATCGGGGTGGAGGCCGGGGGGTGCAACGTCCAGTTCGCCGTCCACCCGGACACCGGCGAGCTCCTGGTGGTGGAGATGAACCCCCGGGTCTCCCGGTCTTCCGCGCTGGCCTCCAAGGCCACAGGCTTCCCCATCGCACGAGTGGGGGCCAAGCTGGCCGTGGGGTACCGCCTACACGAGCTCCCCAACGACATCACCAAGACGACGCCGGCCTCCTTCGAGCCGGTGCTGGACTACGTGGTGGTGAAGTTTCCCCGGTTCGCCTTCGAGAAGTTTCCCGAGGTGGACCCCACGTTGGGGGTGCAGATGAAGGCGGTGGGGGAGACCATGGCCATCGGCCGCACCTTCAGGCAGGCGTGGCAGAAGGGGCTTCGAGGTCTGGAGATCGATCGGCCCGGCTGGACCGTGGGATCCTCCCTCGCGGATGACGGACTGGAGGAT
Organism: Gemmatimonadota bacterium; assembly: GCA_007127575.1. GTDB lineage: Bacteria > Gemmatimonadota > Gemmatimonadetes > Longimicrobiales > Gaopeijiaceae > SKZC01. The sequence continues at coordinate 2,007 of SKZC01000150.1, read as the reverse complement.
GACGATCCCCAGTCCCTTCTCAACGCGCTGCGCCGTCCCACTGCGGACCGCCCGTTCCAGCTCAAACGGGCGCTTCAGCGGCCCGAACCCACGCTGGACGAGATTCAGAAGGCCACGAACTTCGATCCCTGGTTCCTGGACCAGTTCCTGGAGCTTGTGGAGCTCGAGGAATGGTACACCGACCTGGATTCCCCGGGGCCCGACGATCTTCGACTCATGAAGCGGAACGGGTTCTCCGACCGGCAACTGGCCGACCTGCGCGGGGAGGACGAGGAGGAGGTACGTCGCCGGCGGTGGGAATGGGGGGTCCGGCCCACCTTCAACGTGGTAGACACCTGCGCAGGGGAGTTCCCCGCCGCCACTCCGTACTACTACTCCGCCTACGAATCGGAGGATGAAGCGGCTCCCAGCGGGAAGAAGGAGAAGGTGGTCATCCTGGGAAGCGGCCCGAACCGTATCGGCCAGGGAGTGGAGTTCGACTACTGCTCGGTCCAGGCCGTCTTCGCCCTGCGCGAGGCGGGCTACGAGACCATCATGGTGAACTCCAATCCGGAGACCGTCTCCACCGACTTCGACGTGAGCGACAAGCTCTACTTCGAGCCCCTGACCCTGGAGGACGTGCTGGAAATCCTTCACCGGGAGCGCCCCATGGGGGTCATCGTGCAGCTCGGAGGACAGACTCCCTTGAACCTGGCCAAGGGGTTGGAAGAGGCAGGCGTCCGCATTCTGGGGACCTCGGTGGATGCCATCGACCGGGCCGAGGACCGGGAGCGTTTCGAAAAGGTTTGCCGGAAGATCGGAGCCCGGGTGCCCGCCAACGGGGTGGCGGTGAGCCTGGAAGAGGCCCTGAAAGTGGCCCGGGACGTGGGCTACCCGGTACTGGTGCGACCCAGCTACGTCCTGGGCGGTCGAGGGATGGAGATCGTCTACGACGAGACGGCGCTGGAGAACTACTTCCAGCGAGCCGTCCAGGCATCCCCCGACCACCCGGTCCTCATCGACCGGTTCATTGAAGACGCCTTCGAGGCGGATGTAGACGCCCTCTCGGACGGGGAGGACGTGGTGGTGGGGGGGATCATGCAGCACATCGAGGATGCCGGGGTCCATTCCGGAGATTCGGCCTGTGTCCTCCCGCCGTACATGCTGGCCGGCGAGGAGCTGGACGAAATCCGGAAGCTCACTCGCCGCTTCGCTCTGGAGCTGGGCGTGGAAGGCCTCCTGAACATTCAGTTCGCGGTGAGGGATGGGCACGTCTACGTCCTGGAAGTGAACCCTCGGGCGTCCAGGACCATCCCCTTCGTAAGTAAGGCCACCGGCGCTCTCCTGGCTCGACTGGCGGCCCGGATCATGGTGGGGGAGAAGCTGCGGGACCTGTCGGTCCCCGAGCGACTGGAAGTAGCCGGTGTGGCGGTGAAGGAGGCGGTCTTTCCCTTCAACCGCTTCGACGTGGACATCCTTCTGGGCCCGGAGATGCGCTCCACCGGAGAGGTCATGGGCTTCGACGATTCCTTCGGGATGGCCTACGCGAAGGCCCAGGCGGGGGCCGGGAACGTTCTGCCGAAGGAGGGGGGCACGGTGGTGGTCACGGTGAACGATCCGGACAAGCCCACCGTGACCCCGATCCTCCGGCGGTTTCAGGATCTGGGGTTCCGGATCCTGGCCACCCAGGGAACCCACCAGTACATCACCCGTCTCGGGATCCAGGCGGAGCGGACCTACAAGGTAGGGGAGGGGCGGCCGAACATCGTGGATGCCATCGTCAGCGGCGAAGTGGACCTCCTCATCAACACTCCGTTGGGAAAGAAGTCCCAATTCGACGATTACGCCATGCGCCGGGCCGCCATCCTCTACCGGGTGCCCTATCTCACCACCATGTCGGCCACCAGCGCCGCGTGCGACGCCCTCATCGCGCTGCGCTCGGCGCCGCTGCGGGTCCGTAGCCTGCAGGAGCGCGTGCGCCGGGCCACGGAGGTGGGAGGCTCGGCCCTGACAGGCGGCCAGGCCGTG
>SKZC01000160.1 GCA_007127575.1 Gemmatimonadota bacterium | reverse complement strand
TTCATCTTCGATCACAATACGGACCCCATTCGTCCGTTCGGACGCACCTACCGAGACGAAGGTGGGAACACGATGGAGCAGCGGGCCCAAGAGTATCTTCTGCCAACTTACCAGTTGAGAGAGGGTATGGCTACCCGTCCGCACATGCACGGGATAGGGCCAGTCGACGATCCAATCTGAATTCTCCTCGAGTAGCGACTCTGTGGCCGCACGAGCCTCCTCGTGCGAGGAAGCTCCGGTCGTCCAGACCACCCACTGTTCCTCCTCCCGGTCGAAAAATACCCCACCGATTCCGGGAACAGAAGCTTCCATCCGGAGGACCTCGTCCTGGAAGCCCCGTGCGTAACTCCCTCCCGTCGCTCGTTCCAACTCGCTTTCCGCGATCGAGTCCGCCAGCTCCAAACGATCATGTCCCTGGATCGCAGACATCTGAAGTTCCGGCGGAGTGACGGTAGGTTCATCCCTACATCCGGATAGTAACATCACGGATAGAGTGAGCACGCACCATCCTACGTTCTGACCACATTTCGACATGGACGATCTCGTCGTTGCGAGGCGATCAAGGAGAAGCAAGCCTTCGCCGTACCGGATGGGCAGGGACTTGCCCCGCTTCCCGCATAATATGACCTAATTTACCCCCCCCCCTTCGCTACCGGTCAAGGGGCAGCACGGTGTGGACCTCCGCCGCTTTCCGGCTCGTCACTGTCCTGCACGGGTGAACTATGAGGCGGGGGGTTCCACCTGCGCGATGCCTGGTGGCCTCCGGAACGACGATCTATCGGAAGGGGGTGGCCGCGTGAGGCCGCGCTCCCGGAGCTGGGTCGCCCGTTTCGAGTACCTTCCTTCGGCCGCGAGAGGGTGTGGCTGGTTGGCGAGGGGCAAGAGGACGCGACCTGCGGGACATCGACCTCGTTCAGGAGACGCTGGGCCTCGGGCGGCCCCTGGGTGGTGCGGGAGGCGAGATTCAGCACCGAGGAGCGGCCGCTCCATATCCACATGGACTTCGAGGCGAAGCAGGTGCGCCGGGAGAAGCAGAATGAGCGGCCGAAACTCAAGAAGGCCCCCGCTGAACCTGCCCCGGTTCGGTGGACAAGTGAAGGCTTACGTTTTTCTCCCCTCCCCCACCTCCCAGGAGTCAGAAGCGTCTCCGACAGAGCGGGGGAGCAGAACCAGCCCAGCGGACGAGCCTTCGGCTGTAGCCAGAGTCGGTTCGCCCCCCGGGCCCTTCTCCGCCACCGCTGTCGAGCGCTCACACGCTACAGGCGAGCGTCTCCGCCGCGGGCTGGAGCACCCCTCGATGTAGTTCAAGATCGCCCGCTCCGCCGCGACCGGGGTTGGCAGATCCGTCCGCTCGATCGGCTCACACTCGAGCGTCGCAAAGAAGCTTTCGCAGAGTGCTGTCGTACGCGTCCCCCACCAAGCCCATCGACGGCCGCACTCCGACTTCCCGGCACCGGTTGCCGAACGCGATCGAGGTGTACTGGCCGGGTTCAAGGGGTGGATCACCTCCGTCGGCCGCCTCTGACCTTATGGAACCGAGCCTCGCCGGGGGCGGGAAAGGCAAGTAGCCCCCTGAACGGGAGGCGCTTTCGCTGGGAGAACCGGACTCGGGCGCAGGCGCACAGCCAGCCCAGGAGGCTACCCATGTGCTATGGAGGCATTGACGCTCACGAAACCTATCTGACGTTGGCCGTGGTGTGACGTTCCCCCCCCGAGGAGACAGACCCACCTCCTTCCCCTCAAGAATACAGCGCCCCGGCCAGCTCACTCCGACGGCGCCGCACCACCGGGTCCTCATGGCCCAGGAACCGGAAGACGGCCAGGCAGGCCCGGCGGGGGCCCTCGTCGTCCAGGGACCGATCCGCTCGGAAGGCGGCGATGAACCCGCCCAGCGCCTCGTCGAACTCCTGGTCCTGGAGGTGCCGGATGGCCTCCAGGTAGAGTCGGGCCGCCTCCGAGGCCCCCAGCTCTTCCGGAGCCTCCAGCTTGAGGAAGAGGCGGGCGAATAGCTGGAGATCGGAGACCTCCTCCCCATCGGCCCAACGGGGAGCCTCCGCCTCCAGGAGGTGCAGCACCCGTTCCGGGTCGGTGAAGACCACGGAGCGGGCTTCCTCCACGGCCTGGCTCGCCTCCTGGTCCTCCTCGGTGGGGAGGGACTGGTGAAGCCAGCTCCGGACCTCCGACTCGGGGAGCGCTCCGGTGAACTCGCTCACCGGGTGTCCGTCCACGACGAGCTTCACGTTGGGGATTCCCCGGATCCCGTACCGGGCCGCTTCGGCGGAAAAGGCCTCCGTGTCCACCTTGGCCAGCTTCCAGCGCCCCTCGGCCTCCTGGGCCAGCTTCTCCAGGATGGGGCCCAGCACGCGACAGGGCCCACACCACTCGGCCCAGAAGTCCACCACCACCGGGATCTGGTGGCTGGCGTCGATGACGTCCTTTTGAAAGTCCCGGACTTCGTAGGGACGGACCTCTCCGTTCATGGCTCTACAGCAGGCGGGCTGAGATGGTAGGATCCGGAGGTGGGGGGCACCGGCCAGCCGGTTCCAGCCCCGCCTCCGCCGCTATTATGGAACGTACCCCTCGCTGGTGGGAAATGGGAAGGGGAAGCCCGCACCCTCCATTCTCTCACCCTGAGTCCCTCCCCGTTTCCATGACCGATTCTTCGCTGGTCCGAACCCTGGCCCGAGAGCTCGCGCTCCCCCCCGATGGTGTGGGCCGGGCCCTGTCCCTCTTCGACGCGGGAAACACCCTCCCCTTCGTAGCCCGCTACCGGAAGGAGGCCACCGGAGGGATGGACGAGGTTCAGCTCCGGGACCTCCAGGACCGGGCCCGGTACCTCCGTGGGCTGGAGGAGCGGAGGGAGGCGGTGCTGGCGTCCATCCAAGAGCAGGGCCACCTGACCTCGGAGCTGGAGAAGGCCATCCGCCAGGCGACCACCCGTCAGGAGGTAGAGGACCTGTACCTCCCCTACCGGCCCAAGCGGAAGACCCGGGGGAAGATGGCGGAGGACCGGGGACTCGCCCCTCTGGCCGAGCTCCTCTGGAACGGAGACGTGGGAGACGGGGCGCTTCGGCGGGAGGCCCGGGGCTATGTAAGCGCCCAGGGCGAGGACTCGGTGGCCGACGCGGAGGAGGCGCTCCACGGGGCCCGGGACATCGTGGCGGAGCGCATCGCCGACGACGCCGGGCTCCGGAAGTGGATCCGGAACCTCCTCCGCAAAGAAGGCATGGTTCGGTCCCGGGCGAAGCGAGGCAAGCGGGACGAGCCTTCCAAGTTCCAGGACTACTACGACTTCTCGGAGCCGGTGGGGCGCGTTGCCTCCCACCGGATCCTGGCCATCCGCCGGGGGGAGTCCGAAGGGTTTTTGAGCTGGACCGTCCAGGGACCGGAGGAGGAGATTCTTGCCGCCCTGGACCGGAGCTATGTGGCGCCCCGGCAGGCCCGGGAGCAGATGAGGCAGGCGGTCCAGGACGCGTGGAAGCGGCTTCTGGCTCCCTCCCTGTCCGGGGAGATCCAGGCGGAGCTGGTGGAGGCGGCGGAGGAGGAGGCCATCCGGATCTTCGGGGAGAACCTGGAAGAGCTGCTCCTGGCTCCCCCGGCGGGTCGTGAGCCGGTGCTGGGGCTGGATCCGGGACTTCGCACCGGGGTGAAGGCGGCGGCGGTGACCGCGTCCGGGGGGGTCGCCGCCACCGGGACCCTCTTCCTCCATCAGCCCGACGCCTTTGCGAACGGAGTCCGAGCGCTGGTGCGGGACCACCACCCCCGGTTCGTGGCCGTGGGGAACGGCACCGCCTCCCGGGAGACGGAGGAGGCCGTGCGCGCCGCGCTGGAGGAGCTCCCCCGGGACGCCCACCCCGACGTGGTCCTGGTGAGCGAGGCGGGAGCCTCCGTGTACTCGGCCTCCGAGACCGCCCGGGAGGAGCTGCCGGAGCTGGACGTGAGCCTCCGGGGCGCCGTCTCCATCGCCCGGAGGCTCCAGGACCCCCTGGCCGAGCTGGTGAAGATCGACCCCAAAGCCATCGGGGTGGGCCAGTACCAGCACGACGTGAACCAGACCCGCTTGAAGGAGCGGCTGGATCAGGTGGTGGAGATCTGCGTGAACCGGGTGGGGGTGGAGCTGGGAACCGCCTCCCCCTCCCTCCTCTCCCATGTGTCGGGGATCGGACCTACCCTGGCCCGGAGGATCGTGGAGCTCCGGGAGGAGCGAGGCGGATTTCGGACCCGCAACGAGCTCCTGGACGTCCCCCGCCTGGGAAAGAAGGCCTTCCAGCAGGCCGCCGGTTTCCTACGGATCCGGAACGGGGACCACCCCCTGGACCGCACCGCCGTCCACCCGGAACGCTACCCGGTGGTGGAGGCCATGGCCCGGGACCTGGGGCTCTCCCTGGCCGATCTGGTGGAAAACCACGACGCCGTGGCCCGGATCCGGCTGGAGCGCTACGAGACGGAGGAGCTGGGTCGGCCCACCCTGGAGGACATTGTGGAAGAGCTCCGGCGGCCGGGGCGGGACCCACGGGAGGGGTTCGAGCCCCCGGCCTTCCGGGACGACGTCCGCACCCCGGAGGACCTGGAGGAGGGAATGCGCCTGGAGGGAGTGGTCACCAACGTGGTGGCCTTCGGCGCCTTCGTGGACGTGGGCGTACACCAGGATGGGCTGGTCCACATCTCCCAGCTCGCCCAGCACTTCGTGAAGGACCCCGCCGACATCGTCCGGGTGGGACAGCGGGTGAAGGTCACCGTCCTCTCCGTGGACCTGGACCGGGGCCGCATCGGCCTCTCCATGAAGGAGGCCGGCAAGGGCTGAACGCGGTAGGGACTGAGGGACCCCGCCCGCGACCCTCAGCCTCCGGGAAGCACCTCCCGGATCACCCCGTCGTGCTTGTTCAGGAGGAAAAAGCGGTGGTCGGGGCCCGTCCCGAACCGGATGTCCGTCCGGGGGGACGGGTCCCTCCCCTGCTCCTCGTTCTTCTCCTGGATGAGGTCCAGGAACCTCTGAGGCTCCCCCCCCTCGTGGCGGAGGAGGACGCGCCGGATCCCCTCCGTGCCCCCCTCCGGGATGTCGTCGGCGTCGAAGTGGAGGATCTCCCCCACCACGAAGTCGGCGAAAAGGACCCGACCCTCCAGGACCGGGTGGGCGCCACCCCTGAAGACGTGGACCCCCGTCACCGCCACCCGGTCATCCATGAGAGGATCGTAGCGGCCGTATTCCACCGCCGGATAGGTCACGGCGGGATCGCTCCGAGGATCCTCCAGGCTCACCGCCGAGCGCTCCAGGTAGCGGTAGCTCCCCTCCCACTCGTTCCAGCCCAGATTCCCCCCCGGGGGCACGAGACTCACCTTCTCCACGATGTTCTGCCCGATATCGGCCATGAAGAGGTTCTCGTTCGCCGGGTCCCAGCCGAAGCGCTGGGGGTTCCGCATCCCGGAGGCGTAGATCTCTTCCAGGATCCCGTTGTCGCTCTCACCGACGAAGGGATTCGTGGCCGGGATCCCGTAGGCGCCATTCCGGCTGTCGGAGCCCAGAGGGTCGATGCGGAGGATCTTTCCGAAGCCCTGGCTCATGTCCAGGGAGAGGTTCAGGGGGTCGCCGCCACTCCCTCCGTCGGCGGAGCCGATGTAGAGGAGGCCGTAGTCCTCGTCCCCAGGGACCGCCGTGGGCCGGAAGGCGATGAGTCCCGCGTTGTGGTTTCCGAAGGGCTGCTCGAAGCGCATGAGCTCCCGGGGCAGGCCTCCGTCATAGGCCGAGGCCTCGGGGTTCTCCGCCACCCACTCGTGGAGAACGGTGTGGTGCACGTTGTCACCCCCGTCGGGGCGGAAGTCCGCCTCCGGCTCCGTGTCCTCCACATCCGTCCAGGTATAGAAGCGGCCGTACCCGGGGGCTCCTTCCTGGCCGAACTCCGGGTGGAGGGCGAAGCTCTGAAAGCCCCGCTCCCGCCCGCTGTAATCCACGTTCCCCAGCCCCCACTGCGGCTCGTCGATATCCACGTAGAGCTCCACCTGCGAGCCGTCGTAGCTCACCGTGTGGAGGGGCCCCCGCATGTCGTTCACGAACATCCGGCCCGTCCCCGGCTCGTCCACCAGGAGCATCATCCGCGCCGCCTCACCGTCGCTGTCCGGCACCTCGGCGAACTCCACCACATCCACCACCACGAGCCCCTCCTCCGTCTCGATGGGGTCGGGAAAGGGGTTGTTCGTGGTCTCGCCCTCCTCCGGGGTCTGAGCGCACGCCGGAGCGGCGAGGAAAAAGAGGGCGAGGGAAGCGGTTGCCCAGGCTGCGCCGGCGGTCTTCATGGGAGGACCTCCAGTGGAAAGAAAACGAGGCGAGGACCGTGGATGGAGCTTGAATGAAGGTAGGGTGCAGCCCGCTGCCACGCGAACCCGGTAGCGGGGCAGTGGTGGTCCCTTCTCCCCCCTTCCCCTACGTTCTGACGTAGGGGCACAGGGGGGCCCACCGAAGGTGACCCTGACCAGGAGGGGAGGCCATGTCCTCGAAGAAGGCACACCGGAAGCGACTCCAGAAACAGAAGGCCAGAGGGAAGGAGGAGAAGGAGAGGATGAACCCCGCCACCCTCTTCATGCTCATCATCGCTGCGGCCCTTCTCCTCCTCCTGGCCGCTGGATGGCTCTTCGGCGTGGGCGCCCAGGTGCTCCCGCTCCACTCCCCGCTCCCCTGAGGGGAAATCCCCCACAGCGCCGCGCTGGCTTCTCCCGACAGACGGCGGTTGGCGTTCCCGCGATCTTGTATCTGTACGCGGGACGTCCGAGGCAGTGGCATCCCGCTCGCGGGAACCCTGAGCCGGAGAGACCCATGAGCACACCCAAGACCTCCCTCGCATATTGTTCGGGCCGGGATCGCATGGTACGGGTGGTGTGGAAGTGGGACCTCCTCGGGGTCCCGGCTCCGGAGGGAGCTCGGGACGATCCGGCTCACCTCGTATGCCTCGACCAGGGGGGAGAGTGTACAGGCTCGGTCTGCCCGGTGTTTCAGGTGCCGTCCCGGGAGATGGAGCTTCGCCTGGTCGAGGCTGGACTCAAGGAGCCGTCGGTGCCCTGAGGTTCAACCCCGACGGCTCCCCCGGCCCCCCCCCTTCGTCAGGGAAGGAGGGGGGCCCTCAAGTATCCGGTCTCCTCAAAGAGCTGGAAGAACCGCCGGAGGATAGCCTGCTCCATCTTGTTCTTTTCCCGCGACGGCACGGCGACCCGAACGATGAGTCGGACCCGGTCGGGCTCGGTCATCCCCAGGGACACCTCGGGACCCGCCGAGGGCGTGTCCAATCCCTCCCGCTCCCCCAACGCCTCGATGTGCCGCCGCGCCCCCTTCAGGTACGGCCCGGAGACCTCCCCAGTCGCCTCCTCCATGGCCCTAGTTGCGACGGCCCAGGCCTCCGGCCGAACCGCCACCGAGAACTGGTGGAGGACGTAGCGCCGCGTGAACGTCTCGTTGTAGACTGGATGGGATAGGAAAAGGGAGTTGGGGAGGAGGACGGCCCGGCCCGTGTATTGGTGGGCCGCCTGGCCGGGTCCCACCTCCATCACCGTAGTGGTGAGGAGGTTCAGATCGATGACGTCCCCCCGAACTCCGTTCACCTGGATCCGGCTTCCCACGGTGAAGAGCCGGGTGCTGGAGCGAAGGATCTCCCCGCCCACGCAGAGAAGGAGCTCCTTCACCGAGATGACCAGGGCCAGGGAGATGGCCACCAGGGAGAGGGCCAGGGTCTGGAGCTGCTGGGCCCAGATGATGACCAGACCCAGAAGCAGGATGAGGATGGCGGTATTCCGGGTCATGACCATCCAGCGCTTCCGGACCTCCGCCGTCCCCCACGTGCGCGAGTGGATCGCCGTCTTCGCCACCCGGTGGGCCACCAGGAGGACCAGGACCAGGAGACCGGTCCAGATGACGTTGGCCACCAACCCACCCTCGGCCACCAGAGCCAACGAGGCCCTGAGACTGTCGGCAACTCCGTTCACCGGCACACCCCCTGACGCTTCGGGGTCTTCATGGAGGAACACGGAAAATCTTCCAACTGGAGCGCAGGGGGAAGGGGTGGGGACAAACCCGGAAGCGAGGATGAATCGAAGCCCCTGGATCGCGTTCCGGAACGGACTCGCCGTCCTGCGGAATTCTCCCGAGGCGCCGGCCTGGATGAGCTGGGACGACCGGAGCGGGGCCCACGTCGCGGCAGGCCACCGCCTCCCCGAGCTCCGGGAGTGGGCGCGGGCCCGGGGGATCTCCGAGGCGTCGCCGGCACCCCAGGAGCTGCAGGCGTCATTCTTCGACGCTCGGACCCCCCGGGACTACCAGAAGGAAGCTGTGGAGCGGTGGATGGGCACCGGGCCCTCCGGCGGCCGGGGCACCGTCGTCCTCCCCACCGGAGCCGGAAAGAGCTTCGTGGCCCTCCTGGCCATCCGACGGCTGGGCGCAGGCACCTGTGTCGTCGCCCCCACCCGGGCTCTCCTCCAGCAGTGGTTCGGCCAGCTCGCCGACGTCTTCGGAGGCGAACAGGTGGGAGCGTACTACGGCGACGAGAAGGATCCTCGGCAGATCACCGTCACCACCTATCACTCGGCGTTTCCCCTCCTGGAGCGCGAGGGCTCCCGTTTCGACCTTCTCGTCCTGGACGAGGTCCACCACCTGGCTGACACCCAAGCCGGAGAGGCCCGAACATGGCACGACGCCCTTCGGATCGCCCCTGCCCGCCACCGGCTGGGCCTCACGGCTACGTACCCGGACGGCCGAAGCTCCGAGCTGGAACGCCTCGTGGGGCCCGTGGCCTACCGGAGGACCATCGGCGAGATGACGGACCGGGTCCTGGCCGACTTCGTAGTGGAGCGACGGTACGTCCCCCTGGCTCCGGACGAGGAGGTCCGGTACCGGGAGGCGGAGGGGCTTTACGAAGCCTTCATGACCGCCCGGCGGTACGAAGATCGGGC
>SKZC01000312.1 GCA_007127575.1 Gemmatimonadota bacterium | reverse complement strand
GACCGGCTGGCCCTCTACACCGAGTTGAACTTCTGCATCAAGGGGACCATCACGGCAGCGGACAACATCTTCGACGACCAGGCCAAGAGCCTCCTTCCTCTCCGAGTCAGCTCCGGGTCCCGGTTCCTCTCCATCCTTCAGCTCATGTGCTTCGAGCGGCTCATCCGGCGGGTGTTGGATCGTCGGGTGGAGACGGGAAGTGTCAGGTCCGAGGATCGTGACCGGGTCCTCCGGGGCCTCTTGGACCGGATGGCCGAAATCGGAGAGCTAGAGGGGTCTGAAGAGGGGGGCGTGGAGGAGATCCCCGCTCCCGAAGAGATGGTGGACCGGGTCCACCGAGTCCGGGGTGGAGCCCTCTTCACATTGGCTTTCGTAGCTCCCAGCCGGTTGGAGGTCGGCGAGGTGGCGGATCGACTCTCCCAGGCTGAGCCTGCGGTAGCCCGGCTGGGCACTGCCTTCCAGATTGTAGACGACCTCACTGACTTCGAGTTCGACCTGGGCCGACGGAGCCACAACCTCCTGGTAGCCCAGATCCATCATTCCGGAACCCGGGAGGAGCGGGCCCGCCTTCAGGAGCTCCTGGAAGATGGACGCGTCCCCGCCGACGGGGTGGTGGAGTCCGACTTTCGCAGGTCGGCCCACGCCGTTCTGGAGCGGGCGTACGCCGAGGCTCGCCAGTCCTTCGAGACCCTGAAGGGCCTGGGGTTCTGGTTCCCTCCAGAGCTCTCCCGTCACGTGGTTCACGCCATAGTGGGATTGGAGGGGACGGGACGTATGAAGGAGCTGTCCGCAGCCGGCGCCTGACCGCTACCTGACCCCCTGGAGGGACCGGCCTCTCCCCTCCCACGAGCCGGTCCTATCAGCCCGAAGAGCGGGCGCCCAAAGCCCTTGGCGGATCAGGACTTCGCCGGGCGTCCTTCCCTTCCTCCCATCTCGCCGTTCCCATGGTTGACACTGGGACCTGAAGGTGTACATTCCCTAGCGGATTGTTAGCACTCAAGTCAGGTGAGTGCTAGCAGGATGTTCCGAGTCCCTGATTCAGCTACTCACGTCGAACACCGGAGGAACGACACGATGGCCACGAAGTCGGCAGCCGACACCAAAGTACAGCCCCTCGCAGACCGGGTGGTAGTGCAGGCCCTTGAAGAGGCGGAGCAGACCCGAGGGGGTCTGTACATCCCCGACACAGCCAAGGAAAAGCCCCAGCAGGGGAAGGTGGTGGCGGTGGGGCCCGGGAAGCTCTCCGAGCAGGGTGAGCGCCTGGCGCCCGATGTCAGCGTGGGGGACGTGGTCCTCTACGGGAAGTACAGCGGAACCGAGGTGACGGTGGATGGGGAGGAGTACCTCATCCTCCGGGAGGCGGACCTTCTGGCCATTATCGGAAGCTGACGGCCGGGTCAAGGAGTGGGCCGGGATTTTTTCCCGGCATGAACGATGTCGGACAGTGCCCGGAACCGTTCCGGGCCCGAACCAGCGATGAAGAAGGAGTAAACGACGATGGCAGCGAAGGATCTCAAATTCGACGTAGAGGCGCGTACCAAGCTCAAAGCGGGCGTAGACAAGCTGGCCCAGGCGGTGAAGGTGACCCTGGGGCCCAAGGGCCGGAACGTGGTCCTGGATCGGAAGTTCGGAGCTCCCACGGTGACCAAGGACGGTGTCACCGTGGCCAAAGAGGTGGAGCTGGAGGAGCCTGTGGAGAACATGGGCGCCCAGATGGTGAAAGAGGTGGCCACCAAGACCTCCGATATCGCAGGTGACGGGACCACCACTGCCACCGTGCTGGCCCAGGCCATCTTCTCCGAGGGGCTGAAGAACGTCACCGCCGGGGCGGACCCCATGGCCATCAAGAGGGGGATCGATCAGGCGGTAGAGGTGGTGGTGGACAAGCTCCGTGACCTCTCGGTGGACACGAAGGGCAAGAAGGAGATCGCTCAGGTGGGGACCATCTCCGCCAACAGCGACGCCGAGATTGGTGAGCTCATCGCCGAGGCCATGGAGAAGGTGGGGAAGGACGGCGTCATCACGGTGGAGGAGGCCAAGGGGCTCGAGACCACCCTGGAGACCGTGGAGGGAATGCAGTTCGACCGCGGTTACCTGTCCCCGTACTTCGTGACCGATCCGGAGCGGATGGAAGTGGTCCTGGATGATCCCATGATCCTCATCCACGACCAGAAGATTTCCAGCATGAAGGACCTCCTGCCCATCCTGGAAAAGGTGGCTCAGGCGGGTAAGCCTCTCCTGATCATCTCCGAGGAAGTGGAGGGCGAGGCCCTGGCCACTCTGGTGGTGAACAAGCTCCGGGGCACCCTGAAGGTCTGCGCCGTGAAGGCGCCTGGCTTCGGTGACCGGCGGAAGCAGATGCTCCAGGACATCGCGGTTCTCACCGGCGGACAGGTCATCTCCGAGGAGGTGGGCTTCAAGCTGGAGAACGCGGTGGTGAGCGACCTGGGGACTGCCAAGCGCGTGGTGGTGGAGAAGGAGAACACCACCATCGTGGACGGTGGCGGCGAAGGCCAGAAGATCCAGGGCCGGATCGAAGAGATCCGGAATGCCATCGATGCCTCCACTTCCGACTACGACCGGGAGAAGCTCCAGGAGCGCCTGGCGAAGCTGGCCGGTGGAGTGGCCGTCATTAACGTGGGGGCCGCCACCGAGACGGCGATGAAGGAGAAGAAGGCCCGGGTGGAGGACGCCCTTCACGCGACGCGTGCCGCTGTGGAAGAGGGCATCGTCCCCGGAGGTGGTGTGGCCCTCCTTCGCGCTCAGACCGCCCTGGACGGCTTCACCATCGGGCGTCAGGACGAGCAGGTGGGCGTGGACATCCTCAGGCGGGCGCTGGAGGCGCCCATTCGCCAGATTGCCCAGAACTCGGGTGCCGAGGGGTCCATCGTGGTGGCCAAGGTGCGGGAGTCGAAGAAGACGAACCATGGCTACAACGCCCAGACCGGCGAGTTCGAAGACCTGGTGAAGGCGGGGGTCATCGATCCCACCAAGGTGGTGCGGATCGCCCTCCAGAACGCTTCGTCCATCTCGGGTCTCCTGCTCACCACCGAGGCGGTCATCGTGGAGCACCCCGATGACGACGATGATGGTCCCGGCGGTGGTGGCGGTGGCGGAATGGGCGGAATGGGCGGAATGGGCGGCATGTACTAAGAGCCCTTTCGTTCAAGCCCGCGGGTGCGGCGTCAGCCGGCCCGAGCGCTACGGGAGGCCCGGTTCCCTGGAGACGGGGGGCCGGGCCTCTCTCCATTCCGGGGGTCTCGTCCGCCTGTGCACGTTGACCCCTTCCTGCCCTGGGTATTAGAGTCCGGCCTTCCCAGTCCCGAATCCGGGCGCTCGTTGTCCGGCGGGGCGTTTGACCCGGAGTGTTGGATTCGACCATGGCTTCCGAAAAGATCGAGATCGCTCTTCCCGATGGAACGGTGATGGAGGTGCCCCGCGGCTCCACCCCGCGCGATGTGGCGGAGCGAATCGGGCCCGGGTTGGCCCGAGCGGCGCTGGCCGCCGAGGTGGACGGCGAAACGGTGGACCTGGACCGGCCCATTCAGGCGGACGCGTCCCTTCGGATCCTCACCAAAAGGGATGAGGACTCGTTGGAGGTGCTCCGACACTCCGCAGCCCACGTCCTGGCCACCGCGGTCCGAGAGCTGGATCCGTCGGCCCGCATCGGCTTCGGCCCCCCCATCGATGAGGGTTTCTACTATGACTTCGGTGTGGAGCGCCCGTTCACTCCTCAGGACCTGGAGGCCATCGAGGAGAAGATGAAGGAGGTGGTGGAAGCGGATCACACCTTTCAACGCCAGGTGGTCTCCAAGGAGGAGGCTCGCGAGCTGTTCAGCGACGACCCGCTAAAGTTGGAGCGGCTGGAGGAGTTCGACGACGACGAAGTCATCTCCGTCTACCGGGACGGGCCCTTCCTGGATCTGTGCCGGGGCCCCCACATCCCCTCAACCGGCGAGGTCAAGCACTTCAAGCTTCTCTCCGCCGCGGGAGCGTACTGGCGGGGGGACGAGCGCCGGGAGATGCTTCAGCGGATCTACGGCACCGCATTCTTTTCCGAGAAGGAGCTGCAAGAGCATCTGGAGAGGCTGGAGGAGGCCGGGAAACGGGACCACCGGGTCCTGGGCAAGGAATTGGGGCTTTTCACCGTGGACTCCCGGGTGGGGCCGGGACTCATCCTGTGGGAGCCCTCCGGGTCCGTGATCCGCAGGGAGATCGAGGACTACGAGCAGGAGCTCATCCTCCGACACGGATACGAGATCGTCTACTCTCCCCATGTGGTGAGCGAAGAGCTATTCGAGATCTCCGGACACCTGGAGAACTTCGCCGAGAACATGTTCGGGGCGATGGAGGTGGAAGGGCGCCGGTACCGGCCCAAGCCCATGAACTGTCCAGGCCACATCTGCATCTACCAGGCGAACCAGAGGTCCTATCGGGATCTCCCGATCCGGTACGCCGAGTTCGGTACGGTCTACAGATACGAGCGAAGCGGCGTCCTCCACGGGATGCTTCGCGTCCGGGGGTTCACTCAGGACGACGCCCACGTCTTCTGCACGGAGGAACAGGTTCCGGAGGAGATCGAGCGGCTCCTGGAGCTGGTGGCCGAGATGCTTGCCACCTTCGGCTACCCGTACACCATCGCGCTGGCAACCCGGCCGGAGAAAGCGCTGGGGTCGGAAGCCCAGTGGGCCCGGGCGGAAGCCGACCTCCGTGCCGTTCTGGACGAACGCGGGCTGGAGTACGACGTGGACGAGGGGGGAGGGGCATTTTACGGGCCCAAGCTCGACTTTCAGCTCATCGATGCCATCGGACGAAAGTGGCAGGGCCCCACGGTTCAGCTCGACTTCAACCTACCGGAGCGCTTTGGGCTCGAGTACATCGGTGAGGACAACGAGCGACACCGGCCCGTCATGCTGCACCGGGTCCTGGTGGGCTCCATGGAGCGGTTCATCGGCGGGCTCATCGAGCATTACGCCGGTGCGTTCCCCCTCTGGCTGGCGCCGGAGCAGGTTCGGATCTTCCCGGTATCGGAGCAGTGGACGGAGAGTGCCCACGAGGTTGCGGAGATGCTTCGGGCCGCGGGACTCCGAGCCGAAACGTTCGATCGGGAGACGCTGGGGTACCGAATCCGGGAGGCTGAGACCATGAAGGTCCCCTACATGGGGGTGGTGGGGGAACGGGAAGCGGGGGATGGTACCGTGGCCGTACGGAAGCGAGGCCGAGGGAAGAAGCAGGAGGTCATGGGACGGGAAGACTTCGTGAAACGCCTGCGGGAGGAGGTGGAGCGGCGGGCCCTGGAGTGATCGGCCCTCGCCCCACGGGGGGATCGGGTGCCGGAAGTACTCCCGGCGGAAAGACCATTGCTTTCGCTCCGTAGAGGCCTATCTTTTGTACTGTAGGAAAAACAAGGAAGTGAGGGCCGGTCCCTCCACCTTCCGGTCCTTGCCCGAGACGTCGGGGCAGGGTACCGTCGGGTCGACTGCGACGAATCGGGGGGGGCGATTCCTCCGGGTTCGTTGGCGTATCAGGCGGCTCGAGGCATTTCGAGCCGCTTTTTTCGTCTCCCCGGATGCCCTATGGGGCCCTGACGGAGGTGGGTGCCATCAAGCAGCAGCGGGTCCGTGTCAACGACCAGATCCGGATCAGTCCCGTCCGCCTCGTCGGCGAAGACGGGGAGCAGATAGGGATCGTGTCCATCGAGGAGGCCCGGGAGCGGGCGGAGGAGCGGGGCCTGGACCTGGTGGAGGTGGCCCCGGACGCTCGCCCTCCGGTCTGCAAGTTGATGGACTACGGGAAGTTCAAGTACGAAGAGGCCAGGCGAGCTCGGGAGGCGAAAAAGAAGCAACGCGTGATGCAGGTGAAGGAGGTGAAGTTTCGCCCCGGAATCGAGGATCACGACTACGAGTTCAAGCTCCGTCACGCCCGCCGCTTTCTGGAGGAGGGCGACAAGGTGAAGGTGACGATGATGTTTCGGGGTCGGCAGATGGCCCACCCCGAGCTGGGGTTGGAGGTGCTGGAGCGTCTGGCCAACGACGTGAGCGATATGGGAAGGGTGGAGGGCCGGCCGGCCCGGGAGGGCCGGACCATGGTGATGGTCCTCGCTCCTCTTTCTACTAAGTGACGAAGACACCGGGAGAGCGAAGATGCCCAAGATGAAGACGAACCGCGCTACGGCGAAACGAATTCGAAAGACGGGTTCGGGCAAGTTCCGTAGGCAGCGTGCGAACAAGAGCCACATCCTGACCAAGAAGAGCCGGAAGCGGAAGCGCCGCCTCCGCCAGGCCACTTTGGTGTCCCAGGCGGATCGGAAGAGAGTGCAGCGCCTTCTGCCCGGATCGTGAATTAGAGAGGAGTTCCGTCATGCCTAGAAGCACGGGAGCCCCGGCGCGGAAGCGTCGAAAGAAGAAGATCTTCAAGGTCGCCAAGGGGTACTTCGGCGGCCGCAAGAACCTCTATCGCACGGCGAAGGATGCCGTAGAAAAGGGGTGGGAGCACGCCTATCGGGACCGGAAGAAGAAGAAGCGGAACTTTCGCTCCCTCTGGATCGCCCGGATCAACGCCGCGGCCCGGCAGCACGACCTTTCGTATTCCCGCTTCATCAACGGCCTGAAGCGGTCCGGGGTGGAGCTGGACCGGAAGGCGTTGGCCAGCATCGCGGTCCACGACCCCGACGCATTCCAGGCGCTTGCCGAGCAGGCAAGGGAGGGGCTGGACTCGGCCGACTGAAGGGGGAAGACCGTGGCCGAAGGGGGGACGGGGTATGGGTGACGTCGACGGCTTGATCCACGAGTTGAAGGAGTTGGAGTCCCGGGCCCTCAAGGCCCTGGGGGATGTCTCGGACCCCGATGGTTTGGAGGCGGTTCGGGTGGAGTATCTGGGACGGAAAGAGGGGAGGATTTCCCAGATCCTCCGAAGGTTGGGCGCGCTTCCGGGTACGGAGCGGCCCACCGTGGGACAGGAGGCGAACCGGGTCAAAGGAGTGCTCCAGGAAGCGCTGGACGCCCGGCGTCGGGAGCTGGAGGCGGGTCGGGATTCCGGGCCGGAGGCCAGGGCGGATCTCACCTTGCCGGGTCGGTCCCCCTGGGTCGGGGCTCGCCATCCCATCACTTGGGTCGTGGACGAGATCTGCCAGATCTTCCGCGGGCTGGGCTTCAGCCGGGTGCGTGGCCCCGAAGCGGAGACGGAGTGGTACAACTTCGTCGCTCTCAACACGCCGCTGGACCACCCGGCGGCGGACGAGCAGGATACCCTCTATCTCCAGGGGGGGCACCTCCTCCGGAGCCATACCTCCCCGGTCCAGGTTCGGACCATGGAACGCTTCGATCCTCCCGTTCGCATCGTGGTTCCGGGGATGGTCTACCGGAGGGATACCTACGACGCGACGCACGCTCCGGCCTTTCACCAGATCGAAGGGCTGGCCGTGGATGAGGGGATCACCTTCGTCGATTTCAAGGCCACCCTGGCGGAGTTTTCTCGACGGTTCTGGGGACCCGACACTCAGGTTCGATTCCGGCCCTCTTTCTTTCCCTTCACCGAGCCCAGCGCGGAGGTGGACGTGAAGCGGGTGGTGACCCTTCCCGACGGGACCCGGGAGGAGTCGGATTGGCTGGAGATCATGGGGGCCGGGATGGTGGACCCCGCCGTGCTGGAGAACGTGGGGTACGATCCGGAGCGCTTCACAGGATTCGCCTTCGGCATGGGGCCCGGAAGGATCGCCATGCTGAAGTACGGCATTCCCGACATTCGCCTGTTCTACGACGGCGACGTTCGCTTTCACCGGCAGTTTCGACACGTATGAACATCTCGTTTCGCTGGCTCCGGGAGCTGGCACCTGGTCTGAAGCTCTCGCCCCAGGAGATCGGCGATCACCTGGCCATGCGTGGGGCTCCCGTGGAGGGAATCCAGGACCTTTCACAGGGCCTGCACGAGGTGGTGGTGGGTCGGGTATTGGAGGTGGCGGATCACCCCAACGCGGACCGTCTCACCCTCTGTCGTGTGGAAGCGGGTGGGTCGCCCGTGCAGGTCGTTTGCGGAGCTCCGAACGTGGAGGCGGGGGCCTTCTACCCGTTCGCGCCGGTGGGTGCGACCCTCCCGGGTGGGATGGAGATCCGGAAGGTGAAGATCCGGGGTGAGGTCTCGGAGGGGATGCTGTGTTCCGAAAAGGAGCTGGAGCTGGGCCGGGATCACCAGGGAATCCTGAAGCTCAATGGGGCCCGGACCCCCGGTGAGGCGCTGGCCGGGGCCCTGGGCCTTGAGGATTACCGGCTGGATGTGGAGGTGACCCCGAACCGACCGGATCTCCTTTCCCATCTGGGGGTGGCCCGCGAGGTGGCTCCGGAGGGGGAGGAGGGACTCGTCCTCCCTCCCATCCCCGGCGCCCCGTCGCAGGATGCCCTCCCCTTCGGACTCAGGGGTGGGGAGGGAGTTGCCGAGGTGGAAGGTCATGGAGCCCGGATCTCCATCGAGGCCACGGAGCTTTGCTCCCGGTACCTGGGCCTCATCATACGGAACGTCTCCGTAGGCCCTTCTCCCCCCTGGTTGGCCGCCCGACTCCGGGCGGTGGGGGCTCGTCCCATCAACAATGTGGTGGACGCCACGAACTACGTTCTCCACGAGCTCGGCCAGCCCCTCCACGCCTTCGATCTGGCCCGGCTTCGGGGGGATCAGGTGGTGGTGAGAACGGCCAGGGAAGGGGAGAGGATCCGCACCCTGGATGGGGTGGAGCGCTCCCTCTCCCAGGAGATGTTGGCCATCTGCGATGCAGAGGGCCCGGTGGCCGTGGCGGGCGTGATGGGAGGCGCGGATTCGGAGGTCACCGAAGAGACCCGCGACATCCTCCTGGAGTGTGCTCTTTTCGAGCCCGGACCCACTCGTTCGACCCGGAAGGCCATGGGCCTCTCCACCGACTCCAGCTACCGGTTCGAGAGGGGGGTGGATCCGGAGGGGATGGTCCGGGCTCTG
>SKZC01000199.1 GCA_007127575.1 Gemmatimonadota bacterium | reverse complement strand
GTCCTCGGGAACGAGCCCCTCTTCGTCTCCGGGCTCGGTCACTTCCCCCTCCTCCTTCCCGAGAGTGGGGGGAGGCTCCACGATCTCCACCGGGAAGGGATCGGTCACCTCGCCGGTATAGAGCGTACGGTGGGGGAACGGGATTTCTATGCCCTCCTCGTCGAAGCGGGCCTTCACCTCGTCGTGCAGGGAGTTTCGAAGCTTCAAGAAATTCTCCTTCGTGGTCCATACCCCGAAGCGAAAGTTGAGGGAGGAGTCCCCGAAGCCTTCGAAGAGGACCAACGGCTCAGGTTCCATGAGGGCCAGTGGATTGTCTCCCGCCACCTCCAGGAGGACCTTCCGAACCCGCTTCACGTCCTCCTTGTACGCGACTCCCACCATGAGGTCGAAGCGTCGTATGGGAAAGCGGGTGATGTTCGTGACCTGACTCTTCACGATGGTCTCGTTCGGGATCCGCACGAAGCGGTTGTCGAAGGTCCTGAGCTTCACCGAAAGGACGTCCACGGAGAGGACCCGACCCACGGTGCCTCCCACCTCGATGGCATCATCCACCTGAAACGGCTGTTCGGCCAAAAGAAAGAAGCCGCTGATGACGTTGGATACGCTGGTCTGAGACGCGAACCCGATGGCGATGCCCAGGATGCCGGCGGCACCCAGCAGGGGAGTGAGGCTGAACCCGAGCTGGGTGAGCACCGACACCAGCACCAGGGCCAGCCCCGGATAGAAGACGAGCTGCCCCGCGATGAGGCCCTGGTGGGCTGTGTACTTTTCCGAGATCCAGCGCCGGGTCCAACGGGTGGCCATGAGAACCACGGCCAGGCCCAGGAGGAAGAGGAGGGCGGCCCGGAGGAGGTCGGCCAGTCCTCCCAGGTCGAACCAGGCGGCACCGGTCTCGAGTTCCTGAGCGGATTCCGCCGCTTGAAGGAGGAGCGCGATGGCCATCTCAGGATGCCCCCCCGAAGCCGGGGAACCCTCGAAGTCTCTGGAACGTCCACGCCCGCAGCCCTGTTTGGTCCGGTGACCTCGCCGGGGTCACGAGTTGGGCCTCAGGCGCCTCGTCAGGGGCGGCCCCGGACCGGTCGATGACGCTCTCCACCCCCTCACCCTGATATCGCACTGTGGAGACGTCCGTCCACAGCCTACCGGCGCCTTCCTGAAAGAGGCTCAGGTGCTCCACGCCCAGTAGGAGCTTGTCCACCAGGAGCTCGCTCCGGGATCGGTTCCACATCTGGAGCGGACACACCCCGAGATGGGGCTGGAAGAGCTCCGGACGGATCTCTCGCCGTGCGGTGGTAGGGAGCCAGTAGGCCAACTCACCTCGATGGGAACCTCCCCACCACGTATCGGAAAGGGTCATGGTGGGGACCTCCTCAATGACCAAAGGGTCGGGCTCGGGAATCCGGAGCTGGATCCAGAGTGGCACGCGGACGTAGACCCGTGCTCCTGCGCCCCGTGTGAGCCTGAAGGAGCGCTCGGGCTCAAGTACGATGGGGCGGGGCGGGAGTAGGGGGCGGAGCTCCACCTCCTCGATGGGAGATTCCGTGGCCCACCGTTCCCAGCTCTCCGAATCCTGGTCCGGGACGGGCGGCGTCTCCGTCCGCGAAGGAAGTCGTCCTTCCAGGGGTGAATGGGCGACCCACAGTTCCCCGTCCCGGAGGCTGAGCCAGAGGACCCGGGGGCCCACCGTCACCGTGAGCGGTTCCCTCCCGGCCAAAGGGTACCGTCCCCAGGGGCGGCCAGGCTCCACCGGATCCGTCTGCTCTCGTTCAGAAGCCATGGCTCCCTCCAAAGAAGTCTCCGGCCCAACCCCTCCGGCTGGGAGTGCGGCCGTCTCGGATACACCGTTCGAGGCCCCGGCGCCGCCTCCCGGTGACGTGTAGGGTCTCTTCGGTGAGAAGATGGAGTCCCGCCCCGCAGAGGGGCAACCACATGTGGGGCCTCGTGGAGGAGACTCCCCTGGTGCCCTCCCCCCTCTCCTCCCCCCGGCTTCACGGCGTTGACAGGGTCTGAGACCCTCCCTATGTTCCCGCCCGTTTGGATTTCGGGTGGATCCTGGAACGAGGGGCGCGGCCCCCGAACACGGGTTTCTATGAAGAAGCAGTGGTTCGTAACGGCCCTTCTCGGGGTCGCCATTGTGGCCTCGCTCGCCTTTGCGCAGGCCCGGGATAACGGTGACGATCAAGCCGACGATCCGGTTGCAGAGGGGTCGCCGGAGCTTTCCACCGAACAGCCCATCGCCTTTCCCCACGACAGACACGCCGGGGAACTCCAGATCGATTGCCAGTACTGCCACTTCTCCGCCGAGCGCTCCAGTAGCGCCGGGATCCCGCCTGTGGCCACCTGCATGGGATGCCACGCGGTCATCGAGGGTAGCGAGAACCCCGAGGAGGTGGCCAAGCTCCGGGACTACTGGGAGCGGCGCGAGGCGATCCCGTGGGTCCGGATCTACAAGGTCTCGGACCACGTTCAGTTCCCGCATATGCGTCACATTTCGGCCGGAGTCGATTGCGCTTCGTGCCACGGTGAGGTGCGGGAGATGGGGGTCATCCAGGAAGTGGAGCAGCCCCTGACCATGGGGTGGTGCGTGAACTGCCACATCGACGAGCAGGCCTCCATCGACTGCGCTGTCTGCCACTACTGACGTGGACGTGCGCCGAACCGGAAGGGCTCTTTACGCCAGGAGCGTGGAGGCCCCTGGGCGAGGTCTGATCATGGATCGGATAGAGGGTACTCGATGAGCGACGGGATCAAGCGGCGGGACTTCCTGAAGGTAGCCGGAGCCACAGGTGTGGGGGCCGGGATGTTCGGCTGCTCCACCGAGAACGTGGAGCGGCTCATTCCCTATGTCGTTCCCCCCGAGGAGATCACGCCCGGTGTCGCCACGTGGTATGCCACGGTGTGCGGGGAGTGTCCCAGTCAGTGCGGGATGTGGGTCCGGACCCGGGAAGGACGAGCGGTCAAGGTGGAGGGGAACCCGAACCACCCCGTCTCGGGTGGGGCCCTCTGCTCACGAGGACATTCCACGCTTCAGGGCCTCTACAACCCGGACCGGGTGGCCCAGCCGCTGCGCCGCGACGGGGACGAGTTCACCCCCATCGACTGGGAGGAGGCCGAGGAGCTCCTGGCCGAACGTATGGGAGCCGCCGCAGGCCGGACGGTTCTCATCCACGGGCGCACGGGGATGAGCCTCACCCGCCTCATGGAGGACTTCGTCTCCGCCACCGGGGGACGGAGGGTCGAGTACGAGGCCCTGGCCGAGGCTCCCTTGCGAGAAGCGGCCAGGATCGCCTTCGGGACCGACACCGTGCCGTCGTACGACTTCGAGGCCTCTCAGCTCACCCTCTCTTTCGGAGCCGACTTTCTAGAGACGTGGCTTTCCCCAGTGGAGCACGGTCGGGGGTTCGCGCGCTCCAGCGGTGCCGACGACGGAGAAGGGAAGGGAAAATTCGTCTTCCTGGGGGCTCGCCTCTCCCTCACCGGACAGAATGCCGACGAGTGGGTCCCCATCCGTCCCGGATCCGAGGGGGCGGTAGCCCTGGCCATGGCCAGGGAGATCGTGAACCAGGGGGCGGATGCGGGTCCCTACGCCGAACTCCTGGAGGCCTACGATGCGGAGAGCGCCGCAGCGGCCGCCGGAATCCCCGCGGAGACCATTCGTGAGCTGGCCCAGGCCTTCAGTCAGGCCCCGAGCTTGGCCGTGGGTCCTGGTGTTGCCGGGCAGCATCGGAACGCCACGGCAGCGAACCTGGCCACCCTGGTCCTGAACGCGGTGGCAGGGAACGTGGGCCGGAGTGTCCGCCTGGGACGGCCGGACCGGGCCGCCCCCGCCACGGGATACGGTGAGCTCCAGGAGGCCATCCAGGAGATGGCGGCGGGGGAGGTTCAGCTCGCCGTGGTCCACCAGGCAAATCCCCTCTACTCCCTTCCCGAGGGAGCCGGGTTCCGGGAGGCCTTCGAGGGCGTGGCCTTCAAGGTGGCCGTGACCACCCAGATGGACGAGACGGCGGCCGCTGCGGATCTGGTTCTGCCGGACCGCCATGCGCTGGAAGCGTGGGGCGATTCGAGCCCGCGGCCGGGGATCTACGCGGTCCAGCAGCCGGTCATGCAGCCCGTGCCTCACTTCGACTCCCGGGCGTGGGGAGATGTGCTCCTGTCCGTGGCCGACCGACTTGGCGAGGCCCTGGGCGAGGACACCTTTCACGACTACCTGCGGGCTTCCTGGTCGGAGATCCACGCCCAAGCGACGGATGCGGACGGAGATTTCGACTCCTTCTGGCGGGAGGCGCTGCGGCGTGGGTTGGTGGAGGTGCCGGGTGAAGAGTCGGACGAGCCGGCTCTGCAGGCTCCGGACCGTGCGCTGACCTTCGACCCCCCTTCTTTCGATGGGGACGAAGGGGATCCCGTTCTGGTGGTCTATCCGTCGCCTCGTTTCGGTGACGGTAGTCTGGCGAACCGGCCCTGGCTCCAGGAGCTGCCGGATCCGGTGAGTAAGATCGCCTGGCACTCCTGGCTCGAGGTGAACCCGGACCGGGCCGATGCCATGGGCCTTCGGGATGGCGACCTCGTACAGGTTCGATCCGAGCACGGGGAAGTGGAGGTGCCGGTGTGGATCTACCCCGGCATTCGGGAGGACGCCGTGGCTCTGGCCATGGGCGGAGGGCATGAGTCTCTGGGGCGCTGGGCGGATGGAAGGGGGGCGAATCCCATGAAGCTCCTTCCCGCCGAGGTGGAGCAGCCGTCGGGCGGGCTCGTTCATCTGGCCACTCGGGTGTCCGTGGAGCCCACGGGGGATCGCCGGCGGTTGGCCACCATCGAGGGCTCCAGCGACCAGTTCGACCGGCCCATCGCACCGGCCGTGCAGGTGGACGACCTCACCGGCGAGGAGCGGCCGGAGGACTACGAGCCCCGGATCCGGGAGCTTCAGGCGCTGGGTGGATTCGGCGTGGTGGAGACCGACGGCCTTCCCGAGGCGTTCCCATTGGAGGGGGCTCAGTACGGGGAATACGATCCGGAAACCACAGCCCGCTGGGCCATGGCAATCGACCTGGACAAGTGCACCGGGTGTAGCGCCTGTGTCACCGCCTGTCAGTCGGAAAACAACATCCCCTGGGTAGGCGAGGACCAGATACTCATGGGCCGCGACCTCCATTGGATCCGGATGGAGCGGTACTACGAGGAGGTGGACGCCTCGGAGCCGGGACCGGTGGACATCCGGTTCCTCCCCATGCTCTGCCAGCACTGCGGGAACGCTCCCTGTGAGCCGGTCTGCCCTGTGTACGCCGCCTATCACACGCCGGATGGGATCAACTCCCAGGTCTACAACCGGTGCGTGGGCACCCGGTACTGCGCCAATAACTGCCCATACAAGGTCAGGGTCTTCAACTGGTACCGGTTCTCGGAGATTCCGGAGCCCATGAATTGGCAGTACAACCCGGATGTGACGGTGAGGAGCGAGGGAGTCATGGAGAAGTGCTCCTTCTGCGTTCAGCGCATCCGGGAGCGGGAAAACCAGGCCACCCTGGAAGGGCGGGAGCTCCACGTGGACGAGGTCGTCCCGGCGTGTCAGCAGAGCTGCCCGGCGGAAGCCATCGTATTCGGAAACGTCCGGGACCCCGAGTCCCGCGTGGCCCAGATCTCGAAAAGCGAGCGGACATACAGAGTTATGGACGTGTTGATCAATACCCAGCCTGCGGTGAGTTACCTGAGAAAGGTGACCTTCCACCCGGTGCCGGATATCCATGTTTGAGGCCCGGGGCCGCGGCACCGGCGACGGGCGGAGGTAGGGGATGGCCACCGTAGCGGAAACGGACAGGGGAGCCCAAACCCACCCGGACGTGCAGTCCTACGGGGAGGTGAACGAGGATGTCCTGCAGATCCTCGGTCGCCCCGGAAAGTGGTGGTGGTTCCTCTTCGCATTGTCGGCGTTGGGGGTGGGGGTCTTCGCCTTCTCGTGGGGCTACCAGCTCGTATACGGGCTTGGCGTCACCGGGCTAAATAGCCCGGTGGGGTGGGGCGTCTACATCACCACCTTCGTCTTCTGGGTGGGGATCGCCCACTCGGGGACCCTCATCTCCGCCATCCTCTTCCTCTTCCGGGCCAGGTGGCGTCAGTCCATCTACCGGGCCGCGGAGGCCATGACCGTCTTCGCGGTGATGACGGCGGGGCTCTTCCCCCTCATCCACCTGGGCCGGGCCTGGCACGCGTACTGGCTCTTCCCCTATCCCAACGAGCGACTCCTCTGGCCAAACTTCCGGAGCCCGCTGGTCTGGGACGTTTTCGCAGTGACGACGTACTTCACCCTCTCCGCAATCTTCTTCTACCTGGGCTCCATCCCCGATCTGGCGGCGGCCCGGGATCGAGCCAAGGGACTGTGGAAGCGGTTTTACACCTTCGTGGCGCTGGGCTGGAGAGGGACGGACCGGGAGTGGCACCACTTCGGAAAGGCCTACCTCTTCCTGGCGGCCCTGGCCACTCCGCTGGTCCTCTCGGTCCACTCGGTGGTCTCGTGGGACTTCGCCATGGCCATCGTACCCGGGTGGCATGCCACCATCTTCGCCCCGTACTTCGTAGCCGGAGCCATCTTTTCAGGGGTGGCCATGGTGATTACCCTCTCCGTGCCTCTCCGCAAGATCTTCGGGCTGGAGAAGTACCTCACCGTGCGTCACTTCGACGCCATGGCGAAGCTCTGCCTCGTCACGGGGCTCATCGTCTTCTGGGCGTACCTGGTGGAGTTCTTCATGGCCTGGTACAGCGGAGAGGACCCGGAGCGGAGGGTCTTCTGGAACCGGGTCTGGGGCCACTATTGGTGGTCCACCTGGATCATGCTGATCTGTAACGGCTTCATCCCCATCCTCCTTTGGTTCAAGCGGGTTCGGCATTCCATCGCGGCCCTCTTCACGGTGTCGCTGTTCATCAACATCGGGATGTGGTTCGAGCGATACACCATCATCGTGACGTCGCTTTCGCACGAGTTCATGCCCTTCGCCTGGAACGTGTACCGGCCGTCCCTCACCGAGATGGGGATCATCCTGGGGAGCTTCGCCTGGTTCGCATTCTGGTTCCTCCTCTTCATCCGGGTGTTGCCGCCGGTGGCCATCTCGGAGCTGAAGGAGGTGCTGCCTCCGCCCATGAGAGGGAAGCCGAAGGAGGAGGGAGGCCGATGAGTGGATCCGGCCGCCCCGGGTTTCTGGCGTCGTTCCAGCATCTGGACGCCACGCTGGACGCCATAAAGGGGCTCAGAAAGGAGGGGTTCCGGGACATCACCGCCTACGCCCCGTTCCCGGAGCACCACATCGAGGAGGCTCTGGGATACGGGAAGAGCCCGGTCAGGGTCTTCACCCTCACCGGGGGGCTGGTGGGCGCGGCTGCCGGGTTTGCTTTTCCGGCATTCACGTCTCTGGATTGGCCCCTTGTCACGGGAGGGAAGCCGATTCTTTCCATGCCCGCGTACGTGGTCATCGCCTTCGAGATGACTATTCTGCTGGGCGTGCTCTTCACGGTGATCGGCCTCTTCATCAACATGAAGTTCCCACACCTGAAGCCCATCGTGATCTACGACCCGGAGTTCACCGCCGATCGCTTCGGGATCTACGTGGGGGCGGCGGACGAGGAGCGCCTCGCCGAGGCCCGCAAGATCGTTGACGCCTGTCGTCCGGATCGGGTCCAGGAGGACCCGGAGGGTTTGCATCATGGTTGACGAAGCACGGCGGCGTTCGGTGGGCGACGAAACGGGACGTGTGCGGGCTCTGGGCCGGAGGGCTCTGGGCGCGGCGCTGGTTCTGCTCACGGCGGGAGCTTCGGGGTGCCACCCCATGGACGACGCCCTGGAGGCAGTCTTCGGTCGGAGCATGAGGGACCAGCCGTACCTCGCCCCCTACGAGAACCCGCTTCCCCCGGCGGAGGGCTCGGTTCCCTTCGCTTCCGGAAACTTCCCGGCAAGCCGTGGGGAGGTGAATGTGGGACAGTCGGTGGGCACGTCGGACATCCCGCCACCGTTCACCCAGGCCGACATCATTCAGCAGACACCGGTGGTGGAGGAGTTGGAAAACCCGGTGCCTCCGGATGCGGAATCGTTGGCCAGGGGCGAGGAGCTCTACAACCGGGCGTGCGTTCCATGTCATGGGGCGTCAGGTGCCGGAGATGGTCCCGTAACCCAGGCCGGCTATCCACCGTTCCCGGTGGTGGGTGCCCGGGCAGCGGGCTTCTCCGACGGGTTCCTCTACGGCATCATCCGAGTAGGGCGGGGCCTCATGCCGGCGTACGGGCATCAGCTCTCCCACTATGATCGGTGGCATGTAGTGAACTATCTGCGACAGCTCCAGGGCGTCCTCCCCGAGCAGGGGGACGCAGGGGACGACTCGGACTCAGGCCAAGGCTGAGGGCGATAGACTGATGCACGTACCTTCGGTTCCCAACGAGATCCCTCACCGGTATCTCCCACGATCCTCCACTGCCACCATGGCCTTCGCCGCTATGGTGGCCGTGGGGCTCATGGCCTTCGTGGCACGGCTGGCCATCGATCCGGACCGGGCCTGGCAGGCCTACGTTTCGAACTGGCTCTTCTTCGTCAGCGTAGCGCAGGGCGCCATCATCTTCGCCGCGGCCACCACCATCACGAAGGCGAAGTGGAACTGGTCCCTCCGGAGGATCGCTCTGGCGTTCGGGGCATTTTTGCCTGTGGCCTTCCTCCTCTTCCTCCCCATGCTCACCCTGGGGGAGAACTACTTCTCCTGGATCTCGTACATGGAGCACGACGAGATCGTCCAGAAGAAGGCGGCCTACCTGAACCTGCCCTTCCTCATTTCCCGGAACGTGGTGGGGCTCCTCCTCCTTTTCGGGATGAGCCTCTACTTCGTCTATCTGGCGCTACGTCCCGATCTGGGGCAGGGACCTCCAGAGGGGGATGATGATGAAGGTCGGCGTCGTTGGCGAGAACGGCTCACAGCCGACTGGGCGGGCCGAGAGCGGGAGGAAGTGAGGAGTT
>SKZC01000171.1 GCA_007127575.1 Gemmatimonadota bacterium | reverse complement strand
CCGTGATCGCCGCCGTCAACGTCGTCTTCCCGTGGTCCACGTGTCCAATCGTCCCCACGTTTACGTGCGGCTTCGTTCGCTCAAATTTCGCCTTGGCCATCTCTCCCCTCGTGCGGTTGGGCTTTGCTGGTCCGTGGTGTTCGGCTCTCGTGTCGCGACTCCAGAAGCTCTGGGAGGGAATTGAACCCTCGACCTCTTCCTTACCAAGGAAGCGCTCTACCACTGAGCTACCAGAGCGGCGTCCCCATCACCGCCCCATGGCGGCACCGCCCCTGCCGTACTCCCCATGTCGGGGTCCTGCAAGCGGGAGACGGGACTCGAACCCGCGACCCTCAGCTTGGAAGGCTGACGCTCTAGCCAACTGAGCTACTCCCGCGACCGACCTGAAACCCGTCCCGATCCATCTTGTTGAGGACCGGACCGCCTCCTTCTTCAGCCGGGCTCCGCCTCTTCGAGTCCGAAGCCCCCATCCATTCTATAGTGGTGGGGGTAGGATTCGAACCTACGAAGGCTTACGCCAGCAGATTTACAGTCTGCCCCCGTTGACCGCTTGGGTACCCCACCCTGCTCGCACCGCACCAGCGGACTCCCCCGCCCCATCCCGGTCGCTCGGCGAAGGAGCTGACGGAGGGATTCGAACCCTCAACCTGCCGCTTACAAGGCGGCTGCTCTGCCGTTGAGCTACGTCAGCGAAAACAGAGCCTTATAGTATATTCCAGCCTCCCAGGAGTGTCAACGCTTTCTTTTCGGTCTCCGGGCCCCACATCAGCCCACCGGTTGCCCGCCTGAAACTCGCTTCCAGCGAGTCCCCTTCGGCGAGTCCTCCAGGACGATGCCCTGCTGCGCCAGCTCGTCCCGGATGGCGTCGGCCCGCTGAAAATCCCGTTCCCTCCGGGCCCGCTCCCGCTCCTGGATCCGCTCCTCCACCCAGTCCCGCGTGGAGGCGTCAACGCTCCGGCTCCCGTCCGCCAGTTCCACGACCCCCAGGACCCGGTCCAGCGACGAAAGGAGCTCCAACCCAGCTTTCGCCTCCTGAGGAGGGAGCCGGTCGTTTCCCCGGTCCAGGAGGGTATTGCCCTCCCCCACGAACCGGAAGAGGGCGCCCATGGCCGCAGGTGCGTTCAGGTCGTCGTCCATGGCCCGCCGAAACTCCTCCAGAGTCTCCCGAGCCCGGACATCTAGCTCCAGAGGAGGTGCCTGAGCATCCACCTCCGCGTCCCGGAGCCGATCCCTGAAGTCCACCAGGCGCTGCACGGCCCGGGTCGAGGCCTCCAGTCCATCGGAGCCGAACGCCAGCTCGCTCCGGTAGTGGGCCGAGAGGAGCTGATGCCGGAGCGCCGCCGGGTCCACGCCGTCGTCCAGGAGCTCCCGGACCGTCACCGTGTTCCCCAACGACTTGGACATTTTCTCGTCGGCGAACCGTAGGTGCTTCACGTGCAGCCAGTAGCGGACGAAGGGCTTTCCGGTGGCACCTTCGGACTGGGCGATCTCGTCCTCGTGGTGAGGGAAAATGAGGTCCTCCCCTCCCAAATGGATGTCCACCGTTTCCCCCACTTCGCTCAGACTCATGGCGGAGCACTCCAGGTGCCATCCCGGGCGACCTTCGCCCCAGGGAGCCTCCCAGACCGCCCCTACCTCACGGTCCTCGGGCTTGGCGGCCTTCCAGAGCGCGAAGTCTCGCACGTCGTCCTTCTCGTACTCATCCGCCGCCACCCGCTCCCCTTGCCGTACTTCATCCAGCTTCTTCCGGGACAGCTTCCCGTACCCGGGAAAGCTGGTGATGTCGAAGTAGACGGAGCCGTCCTCCGTCCGGTACGCATGACTCCGGTCCAGGAGCCGCTGCACCAGCTCGATCATCTCTTCCACGAACTCAGTGGCCCGGGGGTAGCCATCGGCCCGGAGGATCCCCAGGGCGTCGGCGTCCGCCAGGATGGACTCGGCGAAGGGGGAGGTGTGCTCCTGGATCGTCCGTCCCTCCTCCCGAGCCGCCCGGATCGTCTTGTCGTCGACGTCCGTGAGGTTCATGACGAAACGGACCGGGTACCCCCTCCACTCCAGGTACCGATGAACGAGGTCGTAGAAGACGAAGCTCCGGAAGTTGCCCACATGGGCATGGTCGTAGATCGTGGGACCGCAGGCGTAGACACCCACCTTCTCCGGCGAGGCGGGGCGGAAGGGCTCCAGGGAACGGCTGAGGGTATTGAAGAGGTGGAGGGCCATAGGCGGAAGAAGCTAACGAAGAACGCGAATCTCGGACACCCGCCACCCCTCCGACTCCTCCACGAATCCCACGAAGACCCCCATGCGCACGGATTCGGAGGTCCCGGCGGGAACTGCGGACCATTCCAGCTCGGCGAAACCCTGAGGTGGGGATCCCCCCGTCTCCACAGCCCGGCTCACCCGTACCCGAGCCGTTTCGTAGCCTCGGAGGAAGTCCCGGAGGGCCGCCAGAGCCCGGCGAGCCGGAAGCGGCGTGTTCCCGCCTCCCCGGTCGAGGTGGAGCACCACCCCGTCGGAGGAGATGAGGCGTCCCAGGTGGCCCATCTCCCCCCGGGCCCAGTACCGGGCCACCTCCCGTGCGGTCCCCTCCAGGGCCTGGACCTGAGTCTGGGCAACGGAAACTGGCTCCAGGGCCTGAGGCTCCGGACAGCACGTGCTACCTGGAGCCGCCATGAGGCCCAGGACGAGCCAGGCGGCGCTCACGGCACCCCCGCCTCAGGGGAGGTGGAGTGGGCCCGGCGGACCTGGGAGAGGATGGCCTGGAAGGAGGGAGCGGGATCCCGGGTCCCCGTTACCGCTCTCCCAACCACGAGGAAGTCGGCCCCGGCCTCCACAGCCTCCCCCGGAGTGGCGGTGCGACGCTGGTCGTCAGGGGCACGGCCTGCAGGTCGGATTCCGGGAGTAACCAAGAGAAACGGCTGGGGGAAGGCACGTCGGAGGGCACGGGCCTCCTGTGGAGAGGCCACCACCCCGTCCAGCCCGCTCCCCCGAGCCAATTCGGCCAAGCGAACCACGTCTTCCTCCACACCACCGTCCGCGTCATCCGTGGAACGCCCCCAGATCCGAGCCAGTTGGCCACGGTCCAAAGAGGTGAGGACGGTGACCCCCAAGAGCCTGGGTGGCGTGCCGGGGACGGCCTCCGCGGCCTCCCGGGCGGCCTCCATCATGGCCCGTCCCCCTGAGACATGGAGGGTCAAGAGGTCCACCTCCAGAGCCGAAGCGGCCTTCACCGCTCCCGCTACCGTGTTGGGGATATCATGGAGCTTCAGGTCCAAGAAGACCCGCTTGCCCCGTTCCCGGAGGGCATGGACCACCGCAGGCCCGCCCCGTGTGAAGAGCTCGAGGCCCACCTTGAAGTACTTGGCCGGCGAGCCCAGCTCATCCACCAGACCCAGAGCCTCATCCGCGGTCCGGGTATCCAGGGCGACGATCACTTCAGCCATTCCCGTCCGTCCCTCTCGTTCCCGGTACCGTGGACATCAAGGGAGTCCGCCCCCCCTTCGGGAGGGGGGGAGGCCAACCCGCTCCAGCCCCTTGATAACCCGAAGGGGAGCCCGCGGATCCGCAAAGCCCGCCGTGCCCATCTGGACCAAGGACGCTCCAGCCCGGAGGAACTCGGCAGCGTGCGACGGCTTGGAGATCCCCCCCACCCCCACCAGCGGGACCTCCACCGCTTGTGCCACCGTCCGCACGGCATGCACCGCCACCGGGCGAAGGAGGGGGCCGCTCACTCCACCGGAGCCCGCTCCCAGGACGCTGCCTTCCCCTCCCGGGTTTTCCAGATACCCCGGCAAGGTGTTCACCAGCGTCACCCCGTCGGCGCCGGCGTCCACGGCCACTCGGGCCGCTCCTCTGAAATCCGGAGTATTGGGAGCCAGCTTGGCCAGGACCGGACGCGACGTGCGTTGGCGGACCTCTTGGATCACTCGGGACATGGCGTCGGCGTCCAGAGCAAAGGGGAGCAGGGACCGGCGCTGGTCGTTGGGGCACGACAGGTTCAGCTCGTATCCGAGAAACCCCTCCGCCTCGTCCAGGTGCTCCACGATCCCGACGAACTCCTTCTCCGTGTGTCCCGCCACGCTGACGAAGACCTGGGCCTTCCGGACATGGTCCCTGAGCCACGGTAGCTTCTCCCGACGAACCGCCTCCACGCCGGGGTTCGCCAGCCCCACCGAGTTCAACATCCCCCCGGGGAACTCCGAGACCCGGGGCGCCGGGTTCCCCCATCTAGGCTCCGCGGTGACGGACTTGGTCACAAGGCCCCCCAGCTCATCCAGGGCCACGACCTCGGAGATCTCCTCCCCGAATCCGCACGTGCCGGCGGCCAGGAGGACCGGGTTCTGAAAGGAAGCTCCGAAGAGTCGGAGGGAGAGGGGGCTCAAGGGCCACCCTCCACCTGGGCGGTGGCGCCCGGTGGATAGCGGTCCAGGAACTCTCGGATGGCGTGGGCCAGCGCCTCCGCCACCTCATCGTGGAACCGAGCATCGGTGAGGAGTCGCTCCTCTTCGGGATTGGAGAGGAACCCCACTTCCACCAGCACTGCAGGCATGAGGGCGTTGGTGATGACGGCGAAGGGACCCTGCTTCACGCCCCGATCCGGGCCAGGGTGGACCCGGGCCAGCTCACTCTGGATCTGACGAGCCAGGAGGGCGGACCAGTGCTGATGGTCGAAGTTCCGCAGATCCCGCAGGATGTGATCCAGAAACCCGTCCCCCCCGGCGAGGGGGTCGGCGGCGGGACCGTCCCCGTCCCGCTCCAGGCCGAGGGGGGCGTTTTCCACCGCAGCCACCCTTCGCTCGTGCTCCGTTCGGGCCTCGGAGAGGAAGTAGGTCTCGAAGCCTCGTGCCGAGCTGCGCTCCGGAGTGGAGTTGGCGTGGATGGAGACGAAGACACCGCCCCGGTCCTCCTTCCACCGGGTGGCCATCTCCCCTCGCTCCCAGAGGGGGACGTGAACGTCCGACTCCCGGGTGAGCCGAACTTCGATGGTGGGGTCCTCCGCCAGCCGGCGCTCCAGTGCCCGGGCCACGTCCAGGGCCACGTCCTTTTCCAAGGTGCCGCCGGGGCCCCGGGCCCCCGTGTCATCCCCCCCGTGACCCGGATCGATGATCACGACCCGGGAGAGGGGGGCGGCCTCCGCCCTAGGACTCAGGTTTAGTGCGTCCAGGCTCCCCGTCCCCTCTGGCCCACTCCCATCGGCGACCCGGCGGGTGAGCTCCAGGGTGGAGCGGGAAGGGTCCCATCGGAAGTCACCCCCACGTTCCCCTGGGAGGAGGTGGACGTAGAACTGCAGGGGTAGATGGAGGTGCCCGGAGAATCGGTAGGGAACATGGGCGAGCTGGTGTAGCCGGTCCCCGATCCGAACGAAGGGGCT
The DNA here is from genome assembly GCA_007127575.1 of Gemmatimonadota bacterium. Taxonomy (GTDB): domain Bacteria; phylum Gemmatimonadota; class Gemmatimonadetes; order Longimicrobiales; family Gaopeijiaceae; genus SKZC01. Next base: position 3,673 of record SKZC01000171.1, on the reverse strand, counting down.
TCCCAAGACGAACTCGGCGGCCCCGCCGTCCGGCAAGGGGAGCCGGTACACCGGGAGGGCCTCCTCAACCGGGCCCAGAACCTCGGCGAGCTCTCCGGCGGAGACGGCGGGATAGCCGCGATGCGTCGCCACCTCCGCCCGGGCTCGCTCCCCATCGGGACCCTCCACGGTGACCGAGGTCACTGCCTGGGCGGACAGCCCGCCGCCCATGAGGAGGGAGCCGGCCAGGGCCATGAGAAGGACGAGAGTGCGTCGTCGTCTCATGGACCGTGGCTTCGAATGGCTCGCTGGGCCTCTCGCTCCTGGGTCTTCCGTTTCAGCTTCTCCCTCTTGTCGTGAAGCTTCTTCCCGCGGGCCAGGGCCAGCGTCGCCTTCGCATACCCCCTTCGGAAGTAGAGATCCAGGGGTACGAGGGTAAGTCCTTTCTCCTCCACCTTGCCCACCAACCGTCGAAGCTCGGACTTCTTCAAGAGGAGCTTCCGGGGCCGGGTGGGGTCCGCATTCCAACGATTCGCCGGTTCGTAGGGGGCTATGTAGAGGCTGTAGAGCCAAAGCTCTCCCTCCTCCAGGCGGGCGAAGGCGTCCTGAAAGCTCGCCTTCCCGTCCCTGAGAGACTTCACCTCGGGCCCCTTGAGGACGAGCCCCGCCTCGTAGGTCTCCAGAATCTCGAACTCGTGCCGAGCCTTCCGGTTGCGGACGATGAACCGCTTCCCGTCCTCGCCTGCCATGGGAGCCTCGCCGGGCCAGGCGGTCAGAAGAGGAGGACCGGGGTCCCCACATCCACCAAGTGGTACAACTCACGCGCCGCTTCGTTGGTGAGGCGGATGCAACCGTGGGAAACCCGTCGAGCTTCCGGATCCGGATTCATGAGGAGCTCCGGCTGGTCCGTGCCGTGGATGGCGATCCCGTCGCCCAGGTAGATGGCCGTGGTCCCCAACGTGCCGGGGATCCGCCGAGACGGGTGATTCCGGGCAGGCACCGGGAGGTTCCGTTGGACGAAGTACCAGTCGGGGGCCACCCACACCGGATCCTTCTCCTTCCGGTAGACCCTCATGACGCCCACCGGGGTGGTGAACGTCCACTCCTGCCCCGCGCCTTGGAGCTCGTAGCCGTGCCCGGTCCCGGCGGGGGCCGACCAGAGGATTCGCTCCCCCTCCGCCACGAAAACCCGGTTCTCGCTGACGTGGACGATGACGTAAGGACCGTCGTGGTCCACAAGAGGCCGGTCCAGGGTGAGCTCTCGCTCAAGGATCCGCTGGGAGTATACCACATCGCCGTTGGGACCGGCCCCGTTCAGCGTATGGCCGTTCCCCCCATTGGCTCCGTTGCCGCCGTTGCTGGCAAAGAGGCCCTGCCCCGAGAGCCCTCCCGGGACGACCAGGAACCCGAGGAGGAACAGCACGGAAAGCGAGCCTGCCGCAGCCCCTCGTTTCCGGTGCTCCGAGCCACCCATTCGCCGCCTCCTTCGTTCACTGTACACGTGCGCCGCAAGGCCACCCAGGATGAACACCAGGGAGCCATAATAGATCCAGAAGAAGAGAATGGCGAATGTGGTCAAGTTCCCGTACGCGGTGGAGTAGTCCGCCACCTCCGTGGCATACCACGCGAACGCCGACTTCATCACCTCGAAGCTCAGAGCCGTGACCGTGGCGGCCACCACGGAGGTCCTGAGATCCGTCCTCTTCGCCGGAAGATACCGGTATACGAGAAAAAACAGGACCCATGAGGAGGTGAGGGCGAGGCCTTGCGCCACCAGAGAGTGGGTCACGGCCTCTTCCCAACCCTCCAGACCCAGGATCTCCAGTCCCAGGTCCCGGACGGCCCGCACCACCACCGTCACCCCCAGGTTCACCAGAACCAGGGCTCCTCCGATGACGACGATGACCGCGTCGAAGAGCTTCCCCACCACCACGCCCCGGTCCGAGTCCAGCTCGAACACCTCCCGAAGCACGACTCGAATCGTCCCGGAAAGCCGGGTGGAAATCCAGAGGAAGAAGAAGCCACCCACCAGCCCGAACCCCGCGCTGTCCCTCAACACCCCTTCGATGAGGCCCCGGACGGTCTCCCGAAGACCGATGTCCCCTTCGATGACCGGAAGGTAGCTCAGAAGGAGAGAGAGGATGACCTCGGCGGGGTCGCCCACACGGGCCTGAAGGATGATCCCCCCCACCCCCACGATGAGGAGGAAGAGGGGTACCACCGCCACCAGCACGTTGAAGGTGATGGCACCGGCCATGAAGAAGAGGTCGCTTTGGCCGACCTTTTCCCCGAACTCCTTCAGAAACTCCCAGGCCCGTTGGGGCAGACCCGGCGGAGGCGTCTCACCTTCCGGAGACGTCACGCGCCGTGGGAAGCGGCCTCTCCTTCATCCGAATCGTCCGCCCCCCGCTCCACCTCCTCCCGAGCGGCTTCGACCCCGGCCCGGTACGCGGATTTGGACCGTTCCAGCTTCTCCTCCAGCTCGTGGCGGGCCTCGTGAGCGGCCTCCCGACCCGAGTCCACCGCGGCCCGTACCGCGTCCAACCGTTCCTGGATCTCCGTCCGGGCCTGGTCCACCCGATCCTCCAGGTCCGCCTGGAGATCCCGGATGCGATCCCCAGCGGCATCTCGCAATTGGAGGGCCCGATCCTCGATCTGTTGCCGGGTCTCTTCGCCGGAACGGGGAGCGAAAAGGAGAGCCACCCCCGCCCCCAGGAGCGCCCCGAAGATGAAGGGACCTACTCCGCTACCCTCGCGTTCCACCACGATGTACGCACCTTCATCGGATCCGCGCATGATTCCTCCCGTCTGCAGCTCGGCCCCGTGGAGGGGCCGGAGGCGAGTTCCGCCGCCCGCCGGAGGTCCGTCCCACCGGCGGCTCGGCTCGTGAGCCAGCAGCGTCAAAGGTATCCAAGGCCATCATCGGTTACAACCGACCCGACAGGTCAGACCTGCCAACGAGGATCCGGGGAGCGGAGGGCGGGGGGCTGAAATCCGTCGCGGCCCAGGAGGCCGTAGGTCAGCTCTTTGCCCAGCTCCACGCCGGGCTGATCCAGCGGGTCCACTCCGTAAAGGGCCCCGGCGTAGACCGTGGCCATCTGGAAAAGCATGAAGAGCTCGCCCATGGCACGGGCGTCCAGCCGCGGAAGCTGGATGGTGAGGTTGGGCCGCCCCTCTCGCCTGAGCGCCTCGGCTGTGGCCGCCTGCTCCGTGTCCAGGAGCTCCTTCAAGGTGTGCCCTCCCAGATAACCCAACCCGGGGCGGTCCCGATGAAGGTGCGGGATGGCCAGGGGTTCGGAAGCCTCTTGGACGCGCACGAAGAGGACCACCTTGTCTCTGGGACCTTCCATGAGGAGTTGGAGAAGCGAGTGTTGATCCACCGCCCCCAGGGCCCCCACCGGGGTGGGGCCCACCTCCACCTGACGACCCTTTCGATCCCGGGCCTTGCCCAGGGACTCGGCCCAAAGCTGCTGGAACCAGAGGCGGAAGGAACGAAGCCCCTCGGAATAGGCCATGAGAACGTGGATCCCGTGACCCAGCTCACTGTCGTGATGATGGAGGAGGACCGCCAGGAGTGCCGCCGGATTCTCTGCCAAGGACGCCACGGAGCAGCGCCGCTCCATCTCCGCCGCTCCATCCAGGAGCGCGTCCACATCCATCCCCGTGGCCGCCGCCGGCAGAAGGCCCACCGGGG